>JAHEEY010000400.1 GCA_024640485.1 Chloroflexota bacterium
TCAGCTGGGAGGGTGAGAGCTGCTGGCCGGTCAAGCGACCAAGGATCAGACGGGCGGCCTCAAGCCCCAGTTCCACGGCGGGCTGCCTGATGGTGGTCAGTGGGGGGATCATGTAGGCGGCGGCGGTTTCGTCGTCGAACCCCACCAGCGACACCTCTTCGGGAACGCGAATACCTCGGCGATACAGACCAAGCCGGGCGCCGAAAGCCATCTGGTCATTGGCGGCAAAGATGGCGCTGAATGAGACGCCGCTGGAAAGCAGTTTGTCGATAGCCAGGACGCCCGATGACCGCCGGAAATTGCCTTCCACGATTAAGGCGCTGATGGGATCGATTCCCGCCTCAGCCAGCGCCTGGAGATACCCCTGTTTTCTGTCGATGGCGTTGGGCTGATCGGGGCGACCGCTGATGTGGGCGATCCGCCGATGGCCCAGCTCAATGAGGTGCCGGGTGGCTTTGTAAGAGGCTTCGACATTGTCGACGCACAGGCAGGTTTCCCTGAAATCCGCGATCTGCCGGGCGACCACAAGAATAGGGATCTGGTCGGCCAATTGATACAGCTCTTCGGCTTCCAAGAAGCCACCAAGGATGATCAGCCCGTCAATCTTTCGCTGCAGCATCCTTTGAATCGCTTCGCGCTCCATCTCCAGCTGCCACTGCCCATCGGCAAAGACAGGGAAGTAGCTGGTCCCTTGAAGGCCGCGAACCACACCTTGCATGATGGCATCGAAAAAGGGGCTGCCGAAGTTCTGCGTCAGCACGCCTACAGCCATTGACTGCCCGCTGGCCAGCCCCCTGGCAAATATGTTGGGCTGATAATCCAGTTCGGCCACTGCCGCCAGAACCGCGTTGTATTTCGACTCCGACACGTTGGTGGTTCCTCGCAGCACCCTGGAAACGGTGCTGATGGACACGTCGGCCATTCTGGCAATATCGGATATGGTAATGGTTTCTTTAGGGATCATTTTGATGAGGAGTCTCGGCTAAACGCTAGAAACGGGTACATATGGTTATTATTTCTATTGGCTTGATATTGTCAACAGATCGAGCGCTAAAGTGACATTTGTCATATAGATGAAAGTAATAAATCCTTTGACAGCGGAAGATTGCTATGCTACGATATGAATCATTGAAAGGGTTTTCGAGTGTTATTATACCCGATTTTGAAAGCGCTTTCAAAATTTTTTCAGCAAATTTGAAAGCGCTTTCAAGACCATCGTGACCTTTAGATTATGATGGTTTACACGAGCGCTGAACAGACACCGGTCCATCACTGTTCCTACGAACCAAACTGGTGATCCCAACTTGATATGGTACCAGCTGCTGCTATTTGGTATGCCATCGTGAGGAGGTGCTGATGGGATTAAATCTCCCACTTGCTTAATTCAACTAGGTTTTTATTTCACAGCTTGAGGCGCAGCTGCACTGCGCTTTAGTGATTGAGTTTCAACGATTAAATTGGAGAAGATTGAAAAATGAAGAAGTCTATTTGGTTACTGATCACCTTGCTGGTGGTCTTTAGCATGTTGTTGGTGGCCTGCGGCGGCGATGAAGAAGCCGAAGAAACCGCCATGGAAGAAACAACCCAACAAGAACCCGCCGCAGTCGAAGAGGAAGCCGCAGCTCCGGAAGAAGAAATGGAGCCGGTTACCCTGCGTGTGCTGGTCCACCAGAACCCGCCGATGGTTGAGTTTATGGAAGCTTTCAACGAGAAGTTCCAGGCCGCTCATCCAAATGTAACGGTGGACATGTCGGTTGTGAACGCCAATGATCTGAGCACGGTTACCCAGACACGTTTGACCGCCAATGACATCGATGTCATCGATATCTTCGGCTTTGCCAACGCGGTTCAGCCATACATGACCGATGCTACCCCGCCAAACTGGCAGACTTTGATCGAGGCCGGCCTTTTGCTGGACCTGACCAACGAGCCTTTTGTGCAGAACTACGATGAGCCGACCATTCAGGATGCCGGTTCGTACAATGGCAAGGTCTACTCCATCAACCTGGGCCGCGTTTCCTACAGCGGTATCTTCTACAACAAGGATCTGTTTGCGGCCAACGGCGTGGAAGTTCCCACCACCTGGGGCGAACTAGTCGCCGCTTGCGAAACCTTCGTTGACGCCGGCCTCTCCTGTATGACCGCAGGCGGCGCTGACGGCTGGCCGATCTTCGTGGGCGCTTACGGCCTGCTGGGCTCCATGTACCCTGACCAGGAAGCTATGGTTGAGGGGCTTTGGACCGGCGAGGTCAAGTACAACGACGAGCAATCGATCGAAATGTGGAAGCGGATGCAGATTTACGCCACCGACATGCTGGAAGCTGGCGTGACCGGTATCTCCGGCGATGCCGCCCCGGCCCGATTCGCGGCTGGCGATGTGGCCATGTACCCGATTGGTGTCTGGGCTGCCTCGGCCATCGAGGCGGCAGAGCCGGCCTTCGACTGGGGCTATATCCCGTTCCCGGGCAGCGATAACCCCGAGGATAACCAATACCTGTTCGGTAAATACGATCAGGGTTGGGCTATCGCCGCTGATACGCCAAACAAGGAAGCGTCTCTGGATTACCTGGCGATGTTCTCTGAGAAAGACAACTATCAAGAGTTCGCCAACGCCGTTGGTTTCATCCCCACACAGCCTGGGGCCACCCTGGAGACCAAGATTGGCCAGGAAGTTGCCCCTTATCTGGCCAACTACCGGGTTGGATACGAGCAATATTGGGTCGCCCCCAAGGGTGTTGGCCAGTGGGCCAGCCCGTTTGCTTCATTCTTCCAACCATTCAACGAATGGGACGATCCGGTGGCTCTGGCTAACCAGGCCCAAGCGGATCTGCAGGCAGGATTGGACGCCTCCCAATAATTTGATCCATTGATTATAGATATAGACTTCCCGCCTCTTGGGCGGGAAGTCTATATTCACTTATAGCGGGGAGAGGACATCACGATGAACAACTATCTGTTCGGGCAAGGTCTCTCGAAAAGGCTGCCGCTCTTGCTGCTTCTGCCGGGGCTGCTCTTATATCTGCTGATCGCTTTGGGGCCGTCGCTGGCTACAAGCGTCTATTCGTTTACTGACGCGACCGGTATTCGCGGGGCGCCGGTAAATTGGATCGGCCTGGACAATTACCGAGAGTTCCTTTTCCGGGGGGCGGCATCGCGGGAAAACATTGACGCCCTGCAGCGAACGCTGACCTTCAGCCTGTTTGTGACCACGATCCAGTTCAGTCTGGGTTTGCTGGTGGCGATGATCTTGAACCAGCGTATCAAGGGGCGGGATTTCTTTCGAGTACTTTACTTCATGCCGGTGATCCTGGGGGTGGCGATACAAGGGTTGATGTGGAAGCTGTTCCTGCTGCCGCGAGGCGGCCCAGTGGCGGAGGTACTGGCCCTATTCGGGGCCAAATCTGAGTTTCTGGGAGGGCAGCCGAGTGTGGCGTTTGGCTGGGTCATCGCGGTCCAGATTTGGGCGAACATGGGCATCACCATGGTCATCTTTCTGGCCGGGCTGCAGACGATTCCCAGTGAGCTGTATGAAGCGGCCCGCATTGACGGCGCCGGCGGGTGGAAGCTGTTCCGCCATATCACCTGGCCGCTTCTGACGCCCAGCATCAACACCAATTTTCTGCTGAATATCATCGGCTCCCTGCAAGCGTGGCAGCTTTTCCTGGTGCTGACCGGCTACAAGAACGGCACCCAGGTATTGGGTTATCTGGTGTTCGCCCAGGGGTTTGGGCAGACTTCGGGATCAACGTCCAGCGCCTTCCGCCAGGGGTTCGCGGCTGCCGGCTCGATCGTTCTTTTCTTCCTGGTTCTGATTATCGGATTTTCGGCACAGTACATTGTTAATCGCCGAGAGCAGAGGTATATGTGATGAGCGCAACCGCGAAAAGAGAGCTGTACCCTGTCAAAACGAGCCTCCTGGGGCGGATCAACTGGACGAAGGCGGGATCCTATTTTATCCTGCTGGTATTCACGGTCATTTACATCGGACCGATGTGGATGCTGGTGAACACCTCATTCAAGACGCTGCCGGAGTTCTTCAAGAGCGCTACCGGGCTGGCCACCAGCCTGAATCTCGACAATTATGTGGAAGCGTGGAGTAAGGCTAGTTTTCCAAAATACCTGGTTAACTCGTTCATATACACGGCTTCGGCAACCACCATCTTTGTGCTGACCTCCGTGTTTGTGGCTTTCCCGATCGCGCGGGGGTATATCAAGGGCAGCAAGGCGATCTTGAGCCTCTACGTGATCGCTTTGTTTCTGCCGCCGGCGCTTATCCCCCAGTTTCAGCTGATTTTGAACCTGGGCCTGTACAACAGCCGTATCGGCTACATCCTGCTGTTCTTGATCAACCCGATTGGGATCATTATCCTGGTTAACTACATCAAATCGATTCCCAGGGAGTTGGACGAGTC
>JAHEEY010000401.1 GCA_024640485.1 Chloroflexota bacterium
GCCATTCCACCAATCAGCACTGATCGAATTCGAAAACGGGCTCTCCTTACAAGCGCTTATCATGGCCGACACCGTCGTACGCCCCGGTCACCCGCTGCCGCTGACGCTTTACTGGCAGAGTGAAGGCTCTTTGAACACTACTGAGCTTCGCTACCAGCTAGAAATCATTGGGCCGAACGGCGATGCCTTAAACTCGGAAACAAAGCGGCCTGGGGCAGACTGGCTGGACTATTGGACAGCTGACAGCCAGATCAAAGAAAACAGCGGCCTCTATTTCCCCCCGGAAGGCGCGCCCGGGCAGTACAGGCTGCGCTGGCGGTTGTTTGATGGCGATGAGCCGGTACCCGGCAGATTGTCCTGGCAGCCGTGGCACAGTCAGAAGCTTGACTACGGCAGAGTCACGGTCAAAGCATGGCCGATGTCAACAAAGCTGCCAGAGGTTCAGAACATCCTTGAGGCCAAGTTTGATTCTACGATAGAGTTGTACGGTTATGATCTGGTTGAATCGACCGGGACCAGCCTGGCTGTGACCCTCTTCTGGCGTGTGAAGGCGGTCCCAGAGCACAACTATCTGACCTTCTTCCACCTGGTCTCTGTGGAAACCGGCGAAATCGTGACCCAAAAGGATGTTACCCCTGTCGACAACCTTCGCCCCACCAGGGGATGGCGGGTCAACGAAGTAATAGAAGACCCCTATACACTGGCGATCCCTCCCGATCTTGCGCCCGGCCAATATCAATTGTTGATGGGGCTGTCCCTCGCAAACAGCTCAGAACGGCTGCCTATCCAGTTTCAGGGGAAACCTCAGGCTAACGATCAACTTCTGCTGATGACCGTGCAGTTGCCATGAGAAAGCGATTTCGTGGAATCCACCTCAAACGCCCACTTCTCCTGATACTGGCGGCCTATCTCCTGCTGGCAACCGGTTTCAGCATCATCAACCCGCTCTTCGAAGCGCCCGATGAACATTGGCACTACTTTACCGCTCAATACATCGCGGACAGTGGTGAGCTGCCCTATGTGGCCGAAGACATTGACACCTGGATGGGCCAGGAAGCGGCTCAACCACCCCTCTATTACTTTCTTGGTGCCCAACTCATCCGGCTGGTCGACACCGCCGGTGCCAGGGATCAAGTGTGGCTCAATCCGTTTGCATGGATAGGAGACGCCTCAGCCCTTGCCAATATCAACCAAGCGGTACACGCCTCAATAGAAGATTGGCCCTGGCACGGCTATGCCCTGGCAGCCCACTTGCTCAGGGGCATGTCAATACTATTCGGATTGGGCACGCTGCTGGCAATTTACGGCAGCGGACGATTGTTGTGGCCTGACGCGCCGGCGAAGGCAGTGCTGGCAACTTCGCTGGCGGCATTCTTGCCCCAATTTCTTTTCATTCACAGCTCGGTCAGCAACGATTCGCTGATTACGTTCCTCTCTTCAGCGGCTTTGTGGCAGCTGCTCCGCATGTGGCAAGGGGGTGAGTCCAGGCATCGGCTGCTCCTTCTGGGTGCGACTATTGGGCTGGCAGCCTTGTCCAAAAGCGCTGGAATTCTGCTTTTGGCCTATGCGGTCGGCGTGTTGATTTTGATGTCGATACGAGATCAACGGCCCAAGCTGCTAGCCCAAACGGCAGCACTGGTGATCTTGCCAGTCATCCTGACAGCCGGATGGCTCTGGTGGCGCAACTGGCAACTATACGGCGACTTCACAGCGGCCAACCAGTTCGTAAAGGTGTTCGGCGGCGACCGGGAGTACACACTGCTGCAGATTCTGGGTGAATCCAATGGGTTATGGCTGTCATTCTTCGCCATCTTCGGCTGGTTTAACGTGCGGGCTCCGGAATGGATCTACCTCGTCTGGAATCTCCTATTCTTGATATCTGCTGCCGGCATAGGCTGGTCAATCTATCAGCAGCGAACAGAACTGAAACCCAAAGAGCATCTGTTCCGGCTGGACAGCCTCATTTCACTGCTATCCAAAGCGTGGGCACCGGCCGGGCTGTTGGCTGTTTGGCTGCTGGTGGTCTACGCGGGACTGGTCACCTTCATGATGAAGACCTATGCCGCTCAAGGCCGTCTGCTGTTCCCCGCCATCCTGCCCATCATGCTCGGGCTCGCTTACGGACTAGGCCGTATCCGCTGGCGAGGCATTTACATTGCGGCAGCCTCAGCCGCCTTTGCGACTGCCGCGTACTGTCTCTTCTTTGTAATTGCCCCAGCGTATGCGCTGCCAGATGTGATTGACCAACTGCCTGAGGGTGCAGCACCGATCAACCAGGAGATGGGCCAGGGATTGCGGATTGTCGCCGCTGCAGTTGAAACTACAATCGCCAAGGCGGGAGAACCGATTTGGTTTACTATCTATTGGACGGCAGATCAGCCGCTGGTCGATCCCCCTGAATTTGTCTTTGAGCTCTTCGGCCGCCAGTTGGCTAGGATCGGGAATCTGCACGCTTATCACGGAAGCGGCCTTTTCCCGGCAAATCTGTGGCCGACAGACCGCCTGGTGGCGGACCGCTTCGCCGTGCGTTTGGACGAGAAGATTGACGCACCGGTACAGGCCTGGGCTCAAGTCCGGCTGGCGGGCGAAGATGCCGCGGCACAAGTGGGTACCGTGAAAATCATCCCGGAAACATGGCCTCAAGCTGCCGATTCTGTTCTTGCCGACCTAGATGGAATAATTACGCTCAGAGCTGTTTCGCTATCCCACACCTCCGCTCTCCCAGGAGAGCTAGTCGGGGTCGATCTACAGTGGCAGGTCAAGGCAGCGCCAGCCGCCAACCTGACTACGTTGGTTCATCTGGGTGAAGCTGGCCAACCGCCGGCCGTAACCGGAGACAGCCCGCCGCTTTCTGGTAATTACCCAACCAAAATATGGGCGGCAGGAGAGGTGATCGATGATGGCTATAAGCTCAGCATACCAGCGGATTTGGCTGAAGGCCGCTACCCAATCTGGATCGGAATGTATGATTCAAACACAATGATCCGGCTGCCCCTTCATGTCCAGGGCCAACGACAACCCAATGACGTCTACCTGGCTGGCTGGCTCACAATCAGCCGCTGACGGCGCCATCTTTATTATCGTCCAGTTACCCCCCAGAAATCGGTGACGACAACTGGATTACCTCATCCACGCCCAGGAGTGGTGTCGACAAGAGATTCCCGGCCCGGCCCAAGTTCAGCTCACAATCCAACGGCCAATGGCTGCCGACAGATGGCCCAACGGTGAGGGTGCTGCGCTCCTTGATCCCCCACCAGTCCAGCATCCTTAAGGCGAAATCAGCCCGGCTCATCGTCTGGCCTCCAGCGACATGCAGCAGCCCAGTGTAACTGCTGTCTGCCAATTCCAGGCACGCTTGGCACAGTGTCTCTACCCAGATCGGGTTGCGGCGCTGGTTGCTGAAGAGGGTCACCGGCTGCTTGGCCCGCAGCGCTTCCGACATCCATCGTGTCCCATGATCCATCTGCCGCAGCCCATAGATCAAGGAGGTGCGGATGATGACGTGATCCGCATAGTTAGCCACTATCAGCTCTGCCGCGGCTTTCGCTCTACCGTACTCATTGACCGGCGTCGGTTCATCGCCTTCCTCATAAGGGGCATCCAGACCATTGAAGACAACATCAGTGGAAATGTGAATCAAGCGAGCATTGACTGCCGCGGCGGCGGCAACGATATGAGAGGTCCCCTGCCGAATAATCGCGTCTATGCCGCTGCCCCGATTTGAGCCAACGGTATGGATGATGACCTTAGGAGAATACTCCATCACCAGCTGTCGCACTGCCGCTTTATCAAGCATATCCAGACGCCGACCTTGTGACCTCTCCAGCGGATCATGCTGAAAATAGGAGTACCGCAGATCAACTGCTGCTTGCTTGAGAATCAATGGGACCAGATGCTGGCCCAGATAGCTGCTTCCCCCGGTGATTAGAATCCGCATTGGCTATCCTTGTTTCGGCAGTGCTCCGAGAAGGGCACTCTTGGCTTGAGAAACGGAACGGGTTGGGAAACGCCGCAATATTCTCACAGCGTCCATTGACCGGCGTCACAGCTGGGCGGTTCGACGTTGCCGTCTACTCTTCTTCGAGCAGTTCTAGCGACTCGGCTTTCTTTAGCGCTGCGTCGGCAGCTGCCTGCGCCCCACGCTGTTTGCTTCGACCAGCCCCCTCCCCCCATACCTCGGTCCCAATCACTGCCTGGACCGTAAAGACCTTGGCGTGATCCGGCCCTGTGGCTGATACCACCTGGTATTTAGGTGTGATGTTGTATCTAGCTTGAGCCCACACCTGAAGTTCGCTCTTAGCATCTTTGTGCAGAGAATCGTCCATTATCTTGATAAGGGCAGGCTCGATCAGTGGTTTTGTCAGCTTGCTGACTTGATCCAGCCCCAGGTCCAGGTAGATAG
>JAHEEY010000049.1 GCA_024640485.1 Chloroflexota bacterium
GAAGCGAGGCGCGGTCAAACAATGCCTCCCATGCCGTCAGCCAGACCAGCGGGACCGATGCCGCTTCAACCATGGTCAAGGTCTGCGGTTTGGCTGCCAGATAATCCTGGTGGACGATGGTCAATTCAGCATAGTTGCCCTGTTCATCGCCGCCCATACCCCCGTTGAAGAAGTAGACGGCATCTCCTACCTTGAACCTGCTGACCGCTTCACCGACCGCTTCTACAATGCCGGCGCCGTCACAGCCCAGAATCAGCGGCAGCCGGTTGGGGTAGTAGCCGCCGGCGCGGCGCAATTTGTAGTCCACCGGATTTAGTCCGGCGGCATGCAGCCGGACCAAGACTTCCTGGGGATCCCGCAGCACGGGATCGGCCACTTCCATCAGCTTCAACATGTCGGTGCCGCCGGCACCGGTCAACACAACTGCCTTCATCTGCACACTCCTTATTGATATCTGCTTGATCCGCTTTCACAACAGTCGCAGACGGCAGCAGCTGCTGCGTCCACTGATCACTGTGAAAATCACCAAGCCCCTTCAATTTATTGACATAACTACGATCTACCTACGCAGGATGTTGAAATAAATCGCACCCTGGGATCGACTTCGCCGGAAAGTCCCCCTTTTTACGACTAAATGCTTGACACCGTGATAAAAATTTTGTACCATGTCGATATAAATTTCAGTACATGAAATAAATATCAATTTATTAAGAACTTGTGATTGAAATTCACAGCCCGAAGAAACAAGCAGGATCAACGTAAACCTTCATTACAACAGTAAAGCTCAATCTATGAAAACAATACCCCAGCTCCAAGTTGCCCTAGATTACATCTCTCTTCCACAAGCGCTGGTAATGGCATCGCTGGTTGCTCCGGAAGTAGACATCATCGAAATTGGAACGCCGCTTTGTAAGGCAGCCGGGCTGCAGGCAGTCACGTCCATACGTGAGATTTGTCCTGACAAGCTTATTCTAGCCGATTTCAAGACCCCGGACGTCGGAGGCCTTGAGGCGACTATGGCCTTTGATGCCGGTGCTGACATTATAACGGTAATTGGCGGCGCTGCGCTGGCAACTGTAAAGGAAGCCCACGCTGTGGCCCGCCAGCGGGGCAAGATGATGATGATGGAGCTCACCGGCGTACGCGATATCGTGGCCAGAGCAACGGAATGGCGCCGTATCGGCATCGACCGCATCGTCTACCATCGCGAGTGGGATGCCCAGTCAGCCGGCCGTCAATGGGAAGAGGCTGATAAGGCCATCATCCGCCAGCTGATTGACATGGGCTATAAGGTCACCATTACCGGCGGCATCACCCTGGAGCTGCTGCCGTTCTTTTCCGATCTGGACGCGTCGGTCTTGATTTGCGGCCGGAGCATCCGAGAAAACCACGATCCGCGTGGAGCTGCCCGGCAGATACGCATGACTATCAACCAGTTGTGGTCGGGCAATGCCGGCGGCTTTCAACCCTCGCGTGCCGCTTCGGTTTCCATCGACGCCGCCGCCAAGGCGATTCGCTGGGGGGTCACCGAGATGGGGCTTTCACTGACTATCGACGGACGCGACTGCCCAGGCTGCAATTCCCCGGCCCGCTTCTGCAAAGGGTCGCGAACCGATGTTCGCATCCCTTCTGGGGCCGACAGGCAGCAGTTCATCCGGCAGCTGTTGGCCAGCGCCGGACAGGGCCAGAGCCAGGCCGTCGGGTCAGACCAGCCGGGCTCATTCTACCTGGATGTAGGGGCGCTCTCTCAGATGAGCCAGGAAGCTGTCCTGACCCTGCTTTCAGCAGTCAGTGCCGCCATGCAGCAAACTGGACTTACCGCAAACACACACGCGGCGTTGACCGCCGCTCGCGACATATTATCGGACTAACCAGTCAGAACATTGAGTAAACAAATCAGATCGAGAGAAAGGAGCGAGGCTGTGGACAACGATTTCCCTAGAAACGCACTGGGTATGGTAGAGACAAAAGGCTTGGTAGCTTCTATTGAAGCCGCCGACGCGATGATCAAAACTGCACATGTGCAGCTCTATGGTCAGGAAGAGGTAGGCGGTGGGTATATCACTATCTACATTCGAGGTGAGATTGGCGCGGTTCGCGCCGCGGTGGATGCCGGCGCAACAGCAGCCAAGGCCGCCGGCGAATTGGTCACCGTTCATGTGATCGCTCAGCCCCATCGAAATGTAGAGAAGTTGATTCCCGATAGCGTAAGGGTAGTCAGGCTGACGGCAGACTAACAGTCGGCTGCAAAACGAAACTTACGAAAAGGATGTTACGATGCAACTACGAACATATGTGATGGTCGATCGAATGCAACCGCAATACGCGGCATTCACAGGCAAGCAAACGATAGGGATGATCCCGGTTGAAGGGGATGCCCAGATTTATATCGAGATCTCGCCTGCCGCTGAGGTTTACAAAGTGATGGATATCGCCTTGAAAACCACCAATGTGCATCCCGCGAATCTCAGCATGGGGCGGGAGTACGGGTTCTTGGAAATCCACTCCAGCCATCAAGAAGCGGTGCGATACACTGGCGAGAAAGCCCTCGAATCGATGGGACTGGTCGAAACCGACCGGCTGAAACCACAGGTGCTCTCCGCAAACCTGACCTCGGGAATTCATCCCTATGAAGCCCAGCTGATCAACGCTAAGAACGCCGGCGGCCTGGTCCTAGCTTATCAGACGTTTTGTGTAATCGAAGTTCGCCCAGCTGCCTACATTGTTCTGGCGGCCAATGAGGCCGAGAAAGCGGCCCGGATTACCCTCAATCACTACACCTCCAGCGGCATATTCGGACGATTGATGATCTCAGGCTCTGAGTCTGAAGTGCAGCAAGCACGAGACGCGGCCATCGCTTCTATTGAATCCCTGGAAGGTAGAGTTCCTGGCAACGGATCGAGATGAATATCTACTACACCGCAAAAGAGATAGAAGATTTGGCGGCAAAAGGGGTGCAGAAGCTTGAGATCGGCCCTGGGGTCACCTTGACTGACTTCGCCCGAGACACCGCCCATCAATTTGGGATTGCCCTGGTCGCCACCGGGAAGCCGCAAGCGGCCCCGGCGCAGCCAACTGCTCCCAGCGGCAGGAACAGCGACAGGTACAACAAGCCGGCCGCCTGCAAGCAAGCTTTGAACGCCCTGCCCGCAGCCTATTCACCGGCACTGTCTTCAGCGGACCGATCAGCAGCCAGCGGGGACTCAACCACGGTAAACAGGCTGATTGATCTGATGAGCAAGATCACGAAACGAGGTGGATGAGATGAAAATTGCGAAAGTTGTTGGTGTGGCAATTTCAACGGTAAAAGAACCTCGACTGGAAGACAGCAAGCTACTGTTGGTCAGCGACGCTGACCAGACCGGCAAGGTCTTTGGAAAACCGTACATCGCCCAGGATGTTGTTGGCGTCGGGCCCGATGAACTGGTCATTGTGGTGGAAGGAAGTTCAGCTCGGGCAGCTGCATGGGATAACAACAAACCTGTGGATGCCGTCATTATCGGCATCCTTGACTCGCTCCAATTCGACGGCAAAACGACGTTCAAAAAACATTAGGAAACAAGACGGAAATCTCAGGAGATCTTTCGATGGCTAAGAATGAAAATGTGGAAGTAATCGGGATGCAGGCGCTGGGGATGATTGAGACCCGCGGCCTGGTCAGCTGTATTGAAGCTGCCGACGCGATGGCCAAGGCATCCAACGTGGAGTTGTTGAACAAGCGGGCAATTGGCGGCGGTTACGTCACCGTGATGGTCCGTGGGGATGTCGGCGCCGTTCGTACCGCCCTGGGTGCCGGCAGGAACGCCGCGTCGAAAATCGGTGAAGTGATTTCGACCCGCATTATTCCAGGCCCCCACTTTGACCTTGAGAATTTGCTGCCCAAGTCCACAAAAGAGTAGCACAAGCCTAAACAGAAAGGAGGTTTGTTAGATGAGTGTGAACAGAAAGGTAACTCCATCTACGCTTTTGCGGAAAAAGAAGCAGGGCGAGAAGATTACACTCCTGACAGCCTACGATTATCCAATTGCTAGGTTCATCAATCAGGCAGGCGTGGACATGATTTTGGTCAGTGATGCCGTCGGCACCGTGGGCAACGGCCGTTCCGAAGCTGTCTCGGTGAGCGTGGATGAGATGATCTATCACACCCAGGCGGTCCGCAACGGCGCCGGCAACTCCATGGTGGTGACCACGTTGCCCTTTGGCTCCTACGAGAACAGCGGACAAGCTGTGGCAACCGCCGTGCGGTTGATGAAAGAGGGCGGTGCCGACGCCGTTCATTTTGAGGGGACATCGGCGCAGCAGGGCAGTGTGAAAGCGATTGTGGATGCTGGCATCCCTGTTTTGGGACACATCGGCATCATCAAGCAGAAGATCGTGCGCACCGGGACCTTCCAAATACAAGGGCGGACAGCCAGTTCCGCGCAGCAGATTTTGGCCGACGTGGTCGCTTTCGCTGATGCCGGTGTTTTTGGCCTGATTCTAGAATGCATCCCCACCAGGCTGGGCGAGATTATCACCCAGAGCCTGGACATTCCCACCATCGGCATCGGCGCCGGATCAGGATGTGACGGCCAGGCGTTGGTGACCCAGGACATGCTGGGCCTTTTTAAGGAGCTGTCACCCCGTTTTCTCAAAGTGTATCTGGACCTAAACAAGATTATTGTAGACGCAGTGACACAATTTCGGACGGAAGTGGAGCAGGGCCAATTTCCTGGGCCGGAGCACTCATACGAAATTGATGAAAGAGAGCTGGGAAAACTGCTGTTCCAATTTGAAAGCAGCGTGACCCATTAATCAAGGGAGAGGAACGAATTATGGCTGAGTCATTAAGCGGGAAAGTAGCAGTAATATCGGGAGCCGGATCTGGATTTGGAAAAGCCACGGCGGAGCTGTTCGCCCAGCTGGACCAGGTGAACCTGGTACTGATTGACCGGGACGAGAAAGCGCTGGCAGCCACTGCCGACGCCTGCAAAGCAGCCGGTTCAAAGATCATCGCCTTGACGGCAGATGTGACCATTGCCGAAACCTTTGAGCGCGCCCTCAACGAATCGCTGGCGGCGTTTGGCCAGGTCGACTTCCTGATCAATTATGCTGGCGGCGCCCTCAAGGTCGCCCCGATTGAGGAGATGGATGATGACATCAATCTGCGCATCATCGACCTGAACCTCACCAGCGTCATCATGAGCTGCCGGACCTTTACGCCCCAGTTCAAAAAGCAGGGCTTCGGCAAGATCATCAATGTATCCAGCGCCTGCGACCGCCGCTCTTGGCCCGGCTGGTCGGTTTATTCCGCCGCTAAAGCGGGCGTCAACGCCTTCACCAAATGCCTGTACACAGAGCTGCGCCCCCACGGCATCGCCGTGACCCTGTTGGTGCCCGGCGGCTCCAATACCGGCTTCCAGAGCGCGGCTGCCGGTGTCGAACTGTTCGAATGGGACGAGTCTCTGGCAGTTCGCCCGGAGCACTTCGCCGACATGGTATACCAGACCTGCGCCTTGACTAGAGGCGGATGTGTCTCTGAAGTGCTGGTCTACGGACTGGCACAGGATGTCAGCGGCTTCTGATAGGAAGAGCCCGCTGGACTCTATATGGAAATAATCACTGAAAGGACACCGCAGTTTACGTCGAAGCATATATCTTGGGTGTGAGGAGGTGACATTGACTGAACATGAAATCGGTTGATGTCGATACGGCATCGAAAACGTTTCAGCAAGGCATCTGCCTCAATGGCAGATGCGGCGACTTCAAGTAATAGCAGTTATTTTGGCGCATTAAAATAGGAGAGAGTTCGAAATGAAGAAGAATCTACTGGTATTGTGGATTTTGTTGGCCCTCATCGGCCTCATGTTAATCGGGTGCAGCTCGGATACTTCTGAGCCCGACGCTGCTGACGCCCCGGCCGATACGGCTGTGGAAACCACCGCCGAAGATCCGTTCAAGATCGCGTTTTTTGTGTCTGATTTGAGCAATGTCTTCCATCAGGCCCAGGCCGCCGAAGCCCAGAAATACGGTAAATCGGAGTACGGCGCAGAGGTATTCATCTTTGACGGTCAGGCTGATTCCGCAGTTATGACCCAAAACGTGGACCAGATTCTGGCCCAGGGTATCGATGGCGCCACCCTGCACATCTGGGACTACGATGCCGTGAAGCCCGCCGTACTTGAAGAGCTGGAAAAGGGCATTGTCTTGACCTCATTCTTCAGCCCGTTGGGAGACAGCGGTATCCCGGTGGCCCGTAGTGATGAGAAAGGTATCTCTTTCGCGATGGGCGCCGAGATGGCTACTCAGTGGAAAGCGGCGCATCCTGACGTACCGATCGTCATGGTCGAGTTAGGCTGGCCGAACCACACCGAAGTCAAGTCCGGACGTACCGATCCTTGGGTACAGGGTGTCTTGTCGGTCGATCCGACGGCGACTGATCTGGGCTGCCTGAATGTGGAAGAAGGCACCGAGCAGGCCAAGCAGGTCGTCACCGACCTGATGACCACTCATCCAGAAGTCAACTTGATCTACTCCGAAGCCTCTGGTCAGACGGTAGGCACGATGGCTGCCCTGACCCAGGCCGGACGCGGTGTGTTTGACAACGGCGTGCCTTTGACCGAGATCGTGGCCAGCGTTGATTTCGACGAAGTCGAAATGAAGCTGGTATACGATCCCAACAGCTCGCTGAAGCTCTCCATGGGGCTGCCCCCGGTAGAGACCGCCCGCGGTCGAATTGACCTGATTATGGATGTCGCCGAAGGCAAGGTTGCTCCCACTTCCCAACCTGCGGAAGAATACTTCTACAAAGCATATAACGTCTCCTACTGGACCATGCCCGAAGCGGATGCCGCCAACTGGCTCAACGAGCAGTTCGGCACCAACGTTCAGGTAGCTGCGTCTGAAGCGCCAGTAGAGAGTTCGGTCAAGAAGATTGCCTTCTTTGTGTCTGACTTGAGCAACGTCTTCCATCAGGCCCAGGCTGCCGAAGCGCAGAAATATGCTCAGGATGCGTATGGCGCCGAGGTATTCGTGTTTGACGGTCAGGCCGATTCCGCGGTCATGACCCAGAATGTCGACCAAATCCTGGCTCAAGGTATGGATGCCGCCACCTTGCATATCTGGGACTACGATGCCGTACGTCCCGCCGTTCTGGAAGAATTGGATAAGGGAATCATCCTGACCTCCTTCTTCAGCCCGCTGGGCGACAGCGGCATTCCCACCGCCCGCAGCGACGAGGCAGGTATCTCCTTCGCCATGGGCGCCGAGATGGCTACCCAGTGGAAGGCGGCACACCCGGATATTCCCATCGTGATGGTGGAGTTGGGCTGGCCCAACCATGTGGAAGTCAAGTCCGGACGTACCGATCCTTGGGTACAGGGTGTCTTGTCGGTCGATCCGACGGCGACTGATCTGGGCTGCCTGAATGTGGAAGAAGGCACCGAGCAGGCCAAGCAGGTCGTCACCGACCTGATGACCACCCACCCCGAAGTCAACTTGATCTACTCCGAAGCCTCTGGTCAGACAGTAGGCACCATGGCTGCCCTGACCCAGGCCGGACGCGGTGTGTTTGACAACGGCGTGCCCTTGACCGAGATCGTCTCCAGCGTCGATTTCGACGAAGTCGAAATGAAGCTGGTATACGATCCCAACAGCTCGCTGAAGCTCTCCATGGGGCTGCCCCCGGTAGAGACCGCTCGCGGCCGCATTGACCTGATCATGGACATTGCCGCTGGTAAGGTAGATCCGACGTCACAGCCGGCGGAAGAGTACTTCTACAAAGCGTACAATGTCTCCTTCTGGACCATGCCTCGCGAAGATGCCGTGAATTGGCTGAACGAGCAGTTTGGAACCAACGTCCAGTAGCCTTACTGGATGAAGCAGAGATAAAATGGCGGGGGGATAGGAGTTATCCCCCCGCCTTATTCAAGGAGTCGCCGCATGAAACCGACAGAGAATGTGCTGGAGATCAGGAACCTGGTGAAGGACTTCCCCGGCGTGCGAGCGGTCGATGATGTCAGTTTTGACATCAAGCGGAACACCGTTCACTGCCTGGTAGGGGAGAATGGGGCTGGGAAATCCACCCTGATCAAGATCTTGACCGGCGTCTACGAACGTACTAGCGGCCAGATACTTCTGAACGGTGAAGAGCACGATCCCCAGAACCCCAGGGATGCCAAGCAGAAGGGAATCAGCACGCTGTTCCAAGAACTCAATGTGGTCGACCAACTAACTGTCGAAGAAAACCTGTCCCTGGGCGTAGAGGAGACCACCTTTGGCTTCCTGAGACGCACGGACAAGACCAATCAGATGGTCAGTGTGATGAACAGCATCGAGCCGTCCATCAAGCCCGGTCAGCTGGTCTCCACGTTAAGCGTCGCCAAAAAGCAGATTGTTGAGATCGCCAGGGCGGTTGCGGCAGAGTCCAATATCATCATCATGGACGAGCCGACAGCGGCCATTTCTGAGAGCGAAATCGCCCGGCTGTTTACCATCATCAGGAGCCTGCGCGAAAACAACGTGACCGTGATCTATATCTCCCACCGGCTTGACGAGATATTTGAGATTGGCGATAACGTAACGGTCATGCGAGACGGCGGCCATATCGCCACCAAGCCGGTAGCGGAAATCGAAGATCGGTCAGAGCTGATTCGGATGATGATCGGGAAAACAGTATTCGAGCATTACATGCCCCGGGACGATATAAGCCCAGATCTGATCCTTCAGGTTAAGAACCTCTCAAACCACCGGCTGAACGACATTTCGTTTGACGTAAAGGCGGGAGAAGTCGTTGGTTTCTATGGCCTGGTAGGCGCCGGTAAGACCGAGCTGGCCCGGGCTATCTTCGGCGCCGATCATTGCGACGGCGAAATTCTCTTCAAGGGGGAGAAGCTCCGGGCAAATCCGGAGAAGTCCATCGCCGCAGGTATCGCCCTGGTGCCTGAGGAAAGAAGGACGCAGGGCCTCTTTACTATTTTGACCATCAGGGGCAACGTCCCAGTGATGAACATGTCCAAGATTTCCCGCAGCGGCTTCATCAATGCGGCAAAAGAAAGGACTGTGGCCCAGGAATATGTTGAAAAGCTGAATATCGCCACCAACAGCATCGAAAAGGAAGCTGCCAAGCTGTCCGGCGGCAACCAGCAGAAAGTGGTGCTTTCCAAGTGCCTGTTTGCCGACGCCGACCTGCTCATGCTCGATGAGCCGACCCGCGGCATTGACGTCGGCGCCAAGAGCGAGATATACAGCCTCATCCGCCAGCTTTCCAACGAGGGGAAGACCATTATCATCTTCTCTTCGGAGCTGCCCGAGATCATGAACATCTGCGACAGCATCCATCTTCTGTACGACGGGAGCTTGAAGTCTACCCTTCGGAACGGTCTCGATGTTGATAGCGAGTATATTCTTCACGTCGTTACAGGAGGAGATTAGCCATGGCGACCAATCAGATGCAGAAGCCGGCGGCAGGTGTCAGGTTGAGCGACGAGTCGTTCATTACAGTTTTCATGGTCGGTATCCTGGTCTTAGTCTTCGCGCTTGCCAGTCTCTTCGTACCGAACTTCTCTACAGCCAAGAACATTTTCAACCTGGTCACCAATAACTGGTTTGTCATTGTCCTGGGCGTCGGGGTGACCCTGGTGCTGATCACCGGAAACTTCGACATGTCCGTTGGCGGCAATATCGCCTTGACCGGTGTGCTCTCTGTCTATTTTGTTCAGGGGGTTAACGTAT
Source organism: Chloroflexota bacterium (assembly GCA_024640485.1). Taxonomy (GTDB): domain Bacteria; phylum Chloroflexota; class Anaerolineae; order Promineifilales; family Promineifilaceae; genus JAHEEY01. The sequence goes on from JAHEEY010000049.1 coordinate 9,712, forward strand.
CCCAGAATACATTGGCTAACGGGCTAGGGTTACCATACGTGGTGGCTATCGGGTTGGCTTTGCTTTGCGCCGTGGGGGTTGGGGCGATCAACGCCTTCTTCATTGCCAAACTGAAGGTACCTTCCATTATTGTCACCCTAGGTACCATGATGCTGGCCCGCGGCGCCGCCAAGGTTATTACCCAGGGAGCGCAACGGAACACGAGTTTGCCCGACATTTTCGGCTGGTTGGGCAGCCTGAGCATCCCTGGCACCTCCATCCGGCTTCCTGTGTTGGTGATGATCAGCCTGATCATCCTGGCTTATATTTTTGAGAAGAAGACCGTGTTCGCCCGGCGAATCTATCTCATCGGCGCCAACCCTGAAGCTGCCCGCCTCTCAGGCATCAACGTGGCCAAGTATCTCACCGCCCTCTATCTAGTCAGCGGGCTGCTGGCCGGCATCACCGGCATCCTCCTGGCGTCCGAGTACAAGGCCGGGGTATCCAGCCGGGCCATGGGATATGAGTTTGATGCCCTGGTCATCGCGCTGCTGGGCGGGGTTAGTATCAACGGTGGATTTGGATCGGTATTGGGCATGTTCGTTGGCGCAATCATCCTCTCTGTGGTGACGTCAGCCGCTACAGGGCTCTTGCTTTCGCCGGATTGGCAGTTCACGCTCAAAGCGATTGTCACCTTCATTGCAATTCTTTCGCAGCGGTACGCACTGGACCGCCGGAAGGCTTAAGACCGGCGATGGTTTTGATGGGTATGATTCACAGGAGCGGATAGACATGAATGGCGTAAAGAAACAATCATTCCAATTTCAGCTAGGTCGATCGGACGCGCTGCGGTCCAGTATTAAGCAGGTCTACATTTACGTGGTGCTGGTGCTGATCGTCTTCGTCTTTAGCGTGATGAAGCTGGACCAGGTTGAGATGTTTGGGCGGGGGCACTTCCTCAGCCCTGACAGTGTTATCAACCTGCTGCGCAGCGCGGTGCCCATCCTGACGTTGAGCGGCGCATTCACGCTGTTGATGATTTCCGGCTATATCGACCTCTCAGTCGGCAGCGCTATGAGCCTGAGCGCCGTCGTCTATGCCCTGATGATTTTGAACGGGTTCAGCTTCTGGCCCGCGCTTCTCATCACCTTAATTCTTGGGGTCATTATGGGCTCGGTGAACGCGTACCTGGTTATGAACCTGCGTATCACCCCTGTGATTGCCACATTGGTCACCCTGAGTCTGTTCAAAGGCATCGCCCTGCTGATCGTGCCAGACGGCTTGTCGGCAATCAAAGGCAGCCCCGACAAAGCGATGCCGGGATGGATCAATGATTACGCCCGCAAGGAAGTTCTCTTCGGGCTGCCGGCGGCCTTTTGGGTGGCGGTGCTGGTCATCGTCGCCATGGTCATCATCCAGAGGAAGACTATTCTGGGGAAGTATGCCGCGGCAATTGGGGGCAACCGAATCGCGGCGGATCTGTCTGGTATCAGCGCCGTCAAGATTGTCTGGATCCTCTATATCCTGGTGGGCCTGTTTGCCGCCATGGCCGGTATGGCCCGGGCCAGCTACATGTCCCTGGGAGACCCACTATCGGGCGATGGCATGGAACTGGACTGCATCATCGCGGTTCTGCTAGGGGGGACGGCATTCTCTGGAGGCGAGGGATCGGTCGCCAAAACGGTCATCGGATCATTGATCATCATCTGCGTGACCATCGGATTGATGACAGTTATCCCGGCGTATTGGCAGGTAGCCGCCAAGGGCAGCGTGCTGCTCATCGCCGTTGTCCTCAATCACCTGTTGGTTCGCGATACCGCTTCCGCATAGGAGTGGATGGCTCGCCGTGAGAGCTGCCGCGGTCAGATAGCGACAGATCAAGTTTCGGTTCTCGCTCTATCACGATTGGAGTAATCGTCATGTTCAAGATGCCTATTGGACTCTATGAAAAAGCACTTCCCGCCCACTTGTCATGGGAAGAACGGCTGTCGGCGGCAGGCCAGGCAGGGTATGACTTCGTCGAGATTTCCATTGACGAAAGCGACCAACGCCTGTCCCGGCTGGACTGGTCGGCATCAGAGCGGGCTTCGCTTCGGCAGGCCATCGCCAACACCGGCGTGCGCATCATGACCATGTGCCTGAGCGGGCATCGCAAATATCCGTTGGGCAGCCATTCAGCTGAGATTCGCCAGCAAGGACAGGACATTCTTTACAAGGCGATTGAATTCGCCGGCGACATCGGGTTGCGCGTGGTTCAGGTGATGGGGTATGACGTCTTCTACGAAGAGAGCGACGATGAGACCCGGTCCAATTTCATGGAGGGGCTGCGACGAGGGGCTCAGTTTGCCGGCCAATCCGGGGTGATGTTGGGACTGGAGAATCTGGATACCCCATTCGTGGAGAAGTTGTCCACCGCCCTGGCCATCATTCGCGAGATCAACTCCCCCTGGCTTCGCCTCTATCCCGACATCGGCAACCTGGCCGCTGCCGGATACTCGCCTCCCGAGGAGCTTCTCCTGGCAAGAGACCAGGTGCTGGGCATTCATGTTAAGGATGCGTTGCCTAAGATCATTCGCGGGGTGCCCTTTGGCGAAGGGATTGTGCCCTTCAAGGAGACATTTCAAGCGCTGGCCAGCACCGGTTTCTGGGGCATGCTGGGTGTCGAAATTTGGGGGCAGATGCATGCGGACGAAGACCCGATTGCCGCTGCTGCTGCCGCCCGTCAATTCGTGGAGGATCTGGTGGCAGCTGAGAGCTGGGCGCCCGATCATCAGCTCGAAAGGTCAAGGTAGAACCACCAAATCCGACAATTGTGAGATCAAGCTAGGTGACGACTCCTTCAAGAGGAATTATGAACCAGAAAGAACAATCCGAAACCGCTGCTGCCGGTGTGATTATCATTCCAGGTGATCGCTACTTCCCGGAAGGGGTCACCGCTGCTGCCGATGGCACTTTCTTCGTGGGCAGCCTGTTCGAAGGGTGCATCATGAGAGCCCAGCCCGGGGCGTCTCGGATGGAGCCGTTCATCGAGCCCGGCGCCAACGGGTTAGTTTCGGTCCTGGGCCTGTGGGCGGATGACGCCCGCGGCACGCTCTGGGCATGTTCCTCCGATGCCGGCAACGGCAGGCTGACCGGCAGCGCGCCGGTAGGGGCGAAAGCGTTTGACCTACACACTGGCGCCGCCAAAGGCAGCTACGACTTTCCCGGCGGCGGTTTTGCCAACGACTTGACCCTGGACGCACAGGGCAACCTCTACGTGACCGACTCGTGGGCGCCGCGCATCTTGCGGCTGGCTGCCGGGGAAACGACGTTGGAGGAGTGGATCAGTGACCCTCAACTGGGGGTCGAGCAATGGAGCCTGAATGGGATAGATTACGATGTGTCCAGCAACGCGATTTACACCGTCAATCAGAACTTGGGCAAGTTGTTTCGGATAGAGATCGAATCGGACGGCAGCGCAGGGCGGGTGGCCTTGATTGAGACCTCTCAACCGCTGCGCCGTCCCGACGGTCTGAAGGTGATCGCAGCAAACACTTTAGCCACCGCCGAAGGTGGCGCAGGAGGAATTTCAATCATCACCTTGACTGGTGATGCGGCTCACGTACGGAGAGTGCCCGCGGGCCTGGATGGCGTGACTACCTTTGCCTACTACAACCAGTGCGCCTGGGTGGTAGAGGGGCAGTCAGACCACTTTTGGGACCCGGCCAATGCTGGGGCCAATGCAGATCCGCCCTTTAGAATTGTAGAAGTCTCGGTTGCATGAGTTAGAATACCTGGTCGATGATTTGGTCCACGGCGGAAGGCGGTCGGGGGGATCAATGATCGGACGAAATTTATTGTGAGGTCTTTACTATGCCTACTTACGAGAAGATTCGACTCATCAACACTATCTTAGACCTGTACTATGTCGAAAAAATGACCCAGTCAGACATTGCCGATCGGCTGGACCTGTCAACCGCAAAGGTCAACCGCTTGCTGCAGCAAGCGCGCGAACTGGGATACGTCAACTTCGTCATCCGCACGCCATATCAACATCTATTTGAACTTGAAAGCCGGCTGAAGGCGGTCTTTGGCCTGCAGGAGGCGATCATCATTCCCGCTGTGGGAGATACCAGCAGTTCGCTGTTGAATGCCATTGGCGCGGTAGGGGCAGGCTTCTTGCTGGAACACATTCGAGACGGCGACGTGCTGGCCATTACTCCTGGGACAACAGTTCAGGCAGTCGTTCAGTCGCTCGATGCCACCCGGCCGTACCAGGTAGTGGTCGTGCCGATTCTGGGCGCGATACAGGGTCAAATCGAGTCTGACATGAACTATTTGGCTACCCATATGGCCGATCGGCTGGGCGGCAAATCGTATCAGCTGCACGCGCCCGCTTTAGTAGACACGCTGGAGCACGGCGAGCTGGTACGCTCGATGACGCCAGTCAAAGAGATCCTCGACATCGCCCGAGAGGCAAACGTGGGGCTGCTGGGCGTGGGCACCGTAGACCCCGAAGTCTCTCGCTTCGTCCAGTTCACCGCCTTGTCGGCTGAAGATTTGCGACACATCGCCGAAGATTGCGGCGGCGTGGGCGAGATCGCCGCTCATGTGTACGACATTGAGGGCCGCCCCTGTGCCAAGAAATATGCGGAGCGGGTTATCGGTCTGACCCTGGAGGAAATCCAGCACATCCCCTTCAGAATTGGCGTCGCCGCTTCGGGAGCCAAAGCGCTGCCGATCTACGGCGCTCTGAGAGGCGGCTACCTGCATGCCCTGATTGCCGACGAGGCCGCCGCCCGCGGCGTTCTCGATCTTTTTGACAAGAACTTCCGGAATTCAACACCATAATTTGGAGAATGATCATGTTATTGGCGCAGCTTCGTGAAATCGTCTGGAAATGCAATTTGGAATTGCCCAAAAATGACCTGGTAAAGATGACCAGCGGCAATGTCAGCGGCCGAGACCCGGATTCAGGACTGGTAGTTATTAAGCCCAGCGGCTACAGCTTTGAGGAGTTGACCCCGGAGCACATGGTGGTGGTTGACATGGACGGCAAAGTCGTCCAGGGCAACCTCAAGCCCTCAACAGATACCGACACCCATCTCTATGTTTACAAACACCGCCCCGATGTCTTTGGCGTAGTGCACACCCACTCCCCGTATGCCAGCAGCTTCGCCGCCCTGGGCCAGCCGATTCCGGCCTGCCTGACGTCATCGGCGATGCTGGGCGGCGAGATCCCCCTGGGTGGGTACGCGCCCATAGGAGGGGAAGACATCGGTCAGGAGATTATCGATAAGATCGGTCGGGCGCGGGCGATCATCATGCAGAATCACGGCGTCTTCACCATCGGCGACTCGGCACAGCAGGCGACCAAGATGGCCGTCGAAGTCGAGGAAATCGCCAAGATAACCCATCTGGCGATGCTCCGCGGGCAGCCCATTCTGCTGACCGAAAGTCAGCTCGGCTACATGATGAATCTATATCAAAACGATTACGGGCAGCGATAGCGCTGCCCGTCTTCAACCTACGATAGCGGGCGGCTCCGGATGAGACTCGGTTGAAGCAGCCGCGCCCCAAGTTTGAGGTAGTTCGCCAGAGAATCTAGTCATTGATCCAACCCGCAGTCAGGTGAAGGGATGCTCAGGCGATACTGTGCCTCTGGAGGCGACGGGTCCAGCTGCCGCTCGAAGCCGCACGTTAGGTTGCCAAAAGGTTGTGTAAGATGGATCTTCTCGCAGGCATTGACCTCGGTTCAACGACCCTTAAATGTGTGATCTATAATCTGGACGGGGATGTCGTCGCCAGCGGCAGCCGGCCCACGGAGCGATTTAGCCCATATCCCGATCATCCGGACTGGTCGGTATGGCAGCCGGAGCAGATTTGGGGCGGCACCGCGGCAGCCATGAAGGAGGCGGTCAGCGAGCTGGCTGACCCCCGGCAGGTCAAGGCGGTGGCGGTGACCGGCATGGGCATGGACGGCGTGCCCATCGACGAACAGGGCAAC
>JAHEEY010000402.1 GCA_024640485.1 Chloroflexota bacterium
TGTCCTGATTGGTAGCAATCCTCATACACAACCTCCGGTTTGACTCTGGAGGGATCAATGACCAGCAGCACCAGCCCTTCCTGCCCCCGATACATCGCATTAGCAGGCATCAGCAGTTGTACCAACGTGGAGCAGTGAATGAACCCGTCATTGGCCAGTGAATCTGCTCGGTATATACCGGTTTTTTCAGCCGCTTCCCAGTCTGTGCCGGTGGTGATGTGATATAACTTTCTCAATTGTCATTCTCCGATTCTTACACTCCAAGCAGTTGAACAGCCAGCTACTGGCTAATCCGAATCAACGCTCACCTTAGTCCGGCACGTTTTGCCGAAAGATGGAACTATTGTACGCCAACTTCTTCACAGTGGTTAAGCTGATTAGCATCACTGAAGAAGTCGGTTGAGGGATTCCAGCGGATCGCGCCAGAAATGGCTTGACATTGATCAGCAACAAGCATATTATGGTATCGTTACCATATACGCAATTCAGGTCCGACGAGGATCAGCAGAGGCACGATGGCTACAATCAGGGATGTGGCGAAGAAGGCGGGTGTCGCCCCCATCACCGTTTCTCGGGTAATCAACAACTCCGGCTATTTCAGTGATGCCACCCGGGCCAGTGTGGAGGCGGCTATCGCGGAGCTGGGTTATGTACCCAACCGGCTTGCCCGCGGCTTGCGCCAGAAACGAACCCACACCCTGGCATTGGTGCTGACAGATATCACCAACCCATTTTTTACCACAGTCGCCCGCGGCGTGGAAGATATCGCCAATGAAGCGGGCTACACGGTCACTTTCTGCAACAGTGACGAATCGCTGGAAAAAGAACAGAAATATCTTGATCTGTTGGTGCAGCTGCAGGTGGATGGGATTTTGCTGGTGCCCACTGCCGGCACCCCTGAAAACATCCGCTTCCTGCAGAAGAACGACACCCCTGTAGTCATTCTGGATCGGCACGTGGCCGATGCCCAAGCTGACATCGTGCGATGTGACTCTGAGGCAGGCGCTTACCAATTGGTTCAGCTGTTATTGGAATTAGGCCACCGGCGGATCGCGATGTTGGGCGGCCCGGAGGGGATCTCCACAGCCGCTGACCGGCTGGCAGGCTACCGCCGCGCTATGGCCGAGGCGGGATTGGCACCAGCATCGACGTTGGTGCAGTCTGGCTCGTTCACCCAGCTCAGCGGATACCAGATGGCCAAGAAGGTCTTGTCGGCTACGCCACAGCCAACCGCATTCTTGGCCGCCAACAACTTCATCGCCATTGGCGCCGTGAAAGCGCTGCAGGAATCCGGGCTGTCTGTGCCGGACGATATCGCATTAGTCGGTTTTGATGATCTGCCCCCTACCCTGATGATGTTTCCATTTCTGACCGTTGCCGCTCAGCCTGCCTGCGAAATGGCCCAACAGGCGACCAAATTACTTCTGTCCAGATTGGCAGGCGAAGGGCCGGCACAATACCAGGAGATTATTCTGCCCACTGAGTTGATTCTGCGTCAATCCAGTGGGCAACCGATCCCACTAAGTAGATAATCAAACCTTGTCACTCCGAATCTTGTTATGTCAAATAAACATTCGGAGTCATGAGCATTTATAGGAGTTTCCGATGAGTGAGCAGCCAATTGCGGCAACCAGTATCCAAAAAGATGATTTGATCGTAATCGCCGGCGCCGGCGGATTCATCGGCGGTGCCCTAACCCGCTATTTCCAAGAACAAGGGTTCACCCGCATTCGGGCCATCGACAAGAAGCCGCTGTACAAATGGTACCAGCGGGTGGCGGGTGTAGAAAGCCTCTGCCTTGACCTCAGCTACCGGGACAACTGCCAACGAGCGGCTGAAGGCGCCAAAGAGATCTACAATCTCGCCGCTGATATGGGTGGGATGGGTTTCATCGAGAAATTCCGGGTGGAATGCCTGCGCTCCATCCTGATCAATACCAATCTAATCGAAGCGGCTTATCAAGCCGGGGTTGACCGGTACTTCTTTGCCTCCTCTGCCTGCGCCTACAACACCGATCTACAGAAGGACCCCAATGTGCGCGCCTTGAAAGAGTCTGACGCTTTCCCCGCTATGGCGGAAAGAGGGTACGGCTGGGAGAAGTTGATGTCGGAAATGTTCTGCCAGGAGTACACAGCTGAGCGGGGTATGAAGACAGCCATTGCCCGATTCCACAATGTCTATGGACCTCGGGGCACCTGGGACGGCGGCCGAGAGAAGGCGCCAGCCGCGCTCAGCCGCAAGGGGATCGAGGCCGTTGACAGCGGCAACCACCAGATCAGTATCTGGGGAGATGGGCACCAAACCCGCAGCTTCATGTACATTGATGACTGCGTTAAGGGTATTGACATGATCATGCACAGTGAAAAGCTGAATGCCACCCCCGTCAACCTCGGTTCCAATGAATTGATCTCCATCAACCAATTGGTCAGCTATGTCGAGGAAATCGCCGGCATCAAGTTGGAACGGAGCTATGATCTCGATGCCCCGAAAGGCGTTGCCGGCCGCAACAGTGACAACACCTTTATCAAAGCGACGCTAGGCTGGGAGCCTAACACCCCCTTTAAAGAAGGTCTGGCCAAGACGTATGCCTGGATATCCCAGCAGTACCAGGATCGCAAAGCGGGGAAACCGACCCCGGCTGGCGATGCCTAGCAACCGCTGAGAGCTAACGGTCAACGTTCGATCTCAAAGAGAACGTCACCATGAACTGGCGAAAAGCATGGGAAAGCTTTCCGCCAGTTGTTGGAAGACAGGGATAGGTAGACCCGTGATGAATATTACCGATATCGCCGGCAGCCTCCCCTACCGGATGGCATTTGCCGGCGGCTGGATCGACCAGCCGTATGTTTCCCGGCATAATCCCAATCCACCAGGGTCGATGGTCACCGTCGCCATCGAGCCCACCTGCCGGTTCATGGACCGCTGCGGCATGGGAACCAGCACCCGGCGCATCGCCCATCAGCTGTGGCCAAGCGGCCTGCCAGACAGCTCCCCGGAATCATTGGTCAGTGCGCTGTACCAGGCTGAGAATCGAGGGCGGGCTGAACCTTCCGGTTCCCAGGATATGATCGGGTTGATCTATCCGGGGATTAACCGGCTGGATTACGATTTCAACCACCAGGGGGGCATCTACCCGGTTCACATTGAATCCCACACCGATCCGGCGACTGCTCATTGGCTGGAAAGGCATATCTATATGGTGCCGGTTCTGCAGCGCCCTCAAGGATACAATCCTCTCGGGGTGAAGAATTTTGATCCTCAATGGATTCACAGGCTGGGACAGACCGGAAAAGATTGCTATGATGCCATCGTCGCCAGAAACGCCTCTGCGCTGGGCAGTTCAATGAACGACTGCATGGCTTGTTGGCAGGCCATTCTCCCCCACACCGTACAGCACCCCACCATCCACATCGATCTCATGGAAATCCTGGGACATTATCAGTCAACCTATTTGGGCGCCATGTATTCCGGATGCGGCGGCGGGTATCTCTACGTCGTATCAGAAGAGCCCGTGCCCGGCGGCTTTCAGGTGGAAGTCAGGGTCTAATCATGCAGAAACCTGTGAGTGTGGTCAGCGGATCTTTTGATGACCTGCGCGCCCGGAAGGTACGCTTCCTGCAGGAAGTCTCCAGAACAGGGACGGTTCATGTCCTATTGTGGTCTGATGAATATGTGACCAGACTGACCGGCGCTGCCCCCAAATTCAACCAGCAGGAACGGCTGTACTTCACCCAGGCGATTCGTTATGTCAATCAAGTGACCGTAGTAGATACCAATGAGGAGGTGAGGGCTGCCGGCAGGGAAGCCTCTGCTTGGGCGGTCTTATCAGAAGACGACACCCCCCAGAAGCGGTCCTTCTGCCATACTCACCGGATAGGCTATCAGATCGTGGGCGAGGCGCAGCTGGCTGGCTTCCCAACCACGACAGAGGAAGCCGAGACCAGTCCAGCCTCCAAGAAAGTCATCGTGACCGGCTGTTTCGATTGGCTGCACTCAGGCCACGTTCGCTTTTTCGAAGAGACTTCGGCCCTCGGTGAACTCTATGTTGTGATCGGGCATGATGCCAATGTGCTTCAGCTAAAAGGGGAAGGACATCCGCTGTTCCCGGAAAATGAACGGCAGTACCTGGTACAGGCGGTCCGTTATGTAAAGCATGCATTGGTTTCAACCGGGCACGGCTGGATGGATGCGGCGCCGGAAATCGCCCGTATCAAGCCTGACATTTATGCGGTCAATGAAGACGGTGATCGGCCTGAAAAACGGCTGTTCTGCGACCAACAGGGCATTGGGTATGTCGTCCTGAAACGGCTGCCCAAGGCAGGTCTACCCAAGCGTGAAAGCACTGCGCTACGCGGTTATTGATGAG
>JAHEEY010000403.1 GCA_024640485.1 Chloroflexota bacterium
CGCCCGCTGCAGCGATTGCTCGGCGGTGCGCACCGCTTTTTCCGCCGCCGCCACGCTGGCTGCGGGAACCACAGCCGCGGCTTCCGCTTCTGTCGCCGCATCGTCCGCTGCCGGCTCTTCGGCCATCAAATCCGCCAGCGCTTTGGCCACCACCGTCTGGACGACTGCCGGATCTGCCGGCGTCCCCGCCGCTTCCAGCCGGCTGGTGATCGCCTGGCTCAGCTGGTCGCTGAAGCTCAGCGGTTGGCCGCTGGGCGCCGCTTCCGCCGGCGGGGGAGGCGGCTCAAAATCAAATTCATACGCTGCTGCCGGCACCGGGCCCCGGTCCTGTCCGGTCACCCCTTTGATGCCGATGCGCTCATCCGACGCCAGCATCAGCCGGCACTTGAAATGTTCGATGTAGCCGGTCAGGGTGTGGATCCCGTCGGCCGTCGATTCCGTCAGACTGTTCAGGTTCAGCGTGGAGAGCACCTTACTGCCGGCGGCGGTCAGCGACAGCGGGGCATCGGAAGGCCATCGGACGATGATCTCCCCCGCCGCCTTGAAGCTGTGGTCGCCGTCCCGCAGCCCGCCGGACAGATGCAGGCTGCCGCCCACGGAGGCCGCCTGGCTGGTGCCCCCCAGATTAGCGAACGCGGCATCGCCGCCCACGGAGCCGACGGTCAGGTCGCCGCTGACAGTATCCAGGTTGGCGCTTCCCAGCACCGCGGTCAGCGCTGCCGGTCCTTTGACGTAGCTGATCTCAACGTCGCCGTCCGCCTGATCCAGCTGCAGCGGGCCGACACTGCGCAGGGCGACCGATTTCCGGGCGGTGACAATGGTCAGCGGCCCATCGATGTTCTCGCCGCTCAGCGGCTCCCGGCACGCGTGAATCTTGACCGCTTTCAGGTTGTGCAGCGTCAGCGGCCCGGCGATCTCCTTCAAGACGATATGCCCGTCGATATGTTTGATCTCCAGCCTGCCGCTGCACGCCTCCACCACCAGCACCGTCTCTGCCGGCACCGTCACCACCAGATCCGCGGCGCTCTCCAGCTGCAGCTCATCGACTGCCGGCACGGAGGCGTCGAATTCGTCCCCCTTTACTTTGACCGATGACCCGATCCAGCCGCGGACAACGGCGCTGCCGCAGCGCTTGATGGTCACCCTGGGGCTCTTACTGGTTTCAAATTGCTGTTCCGGCATGGGATGTCTTCCTTAAGATTCTGCGAATAATCTGTCACCTTTCGGCATCTGCGGATACAATCTACTGATGCCTGATCTTAAACCGTTTTCCACCCTTGATCAAACAATCGGATCGGTCCGATGATTTTAGACCGTTTCCAACAGTTTGGCGGCAGCCACAGCGAGTTCGCCGCCCTGACCAATGCCATGGCCTACCAGGGTATCCGCGACGCCGAATCAGGAGCGCCGCTCACCGAGGCGCTGCTTTTCGGCATCGGCTCCGGCATCGGCATGTCCTATTTCAGCTTCCATTATGAAGGATATGCCCCCACGCTATCTATCAACGTCACCGGCAGATACAAAGCCAAATACGGCGCCGTCCTGCAGCGCACCGCCACCCGTTTGGGACTTGAGCCCCGGGCCCGTACCAGCAACAGCGCCAAAGTGGCCTTGGCACATCTCAAAGCCGGTCTGTCCGAGGGCAAGCCGGTGATCGTGGAGATGATGGCCGACCTGCCCTCGCTGCCCCTGCACCCCTATGAGCGCTTCGCGGAACATGCTATGGTGGTCTACGGCATCGATGATGCCCGCCGGGTGGCCTACCTGGCCGACAGGGCGTCCCGCCCGGTGCAGATGCCCCTGGAGCTGCTGTCCGCGGCCAGGGCGGCGTTCAACCCATTGAAGAATTTCAGCCTGACCGTCGAACCAGCCGCCATCGATCTGCCGGCGGCGCTGCGCCAGGGCATCAAACACACCGCTGGCTCCTTGATCAACCCACCGACGCCCAAGCGAAATTTCGGCCTCAACGCCCTGTTGAAATGGGCCGAGCTGATGGTCGATCAGGGGGATCGCGGCTGGCAAGCCGCCTTCCAGCCGGGCAGCGAGCTGTTCGCCGCCCTGGCTTCGGTCTTCGCCCAAATCGAGATGATCGGCGACGGCGGCGCTATGAGGGGTACCTACGCCCGCTTTCTGGATGCCGCCGGCAGCCGCCTGGCCCTGCCTGATTTGACAGCGGCAGCCGGGCCCTACCGGGAAATCGCCCAGCTGTGGACCCAGCTGGCGGAAAGCGTGCTGCCGGACGAGGTGCCCACCCTGGCCAAAGCCAAAACGTTGATGCGGCAGAAACGGGCGTTGTATCAGGCGGAAGGGGGCGAAGCGGCCGACGGTCTGGGGAAGATCCACAGCCAGCAAGCCGAGATACAGGCGGCCGCGGCAGCGGCATTCCCCTTGAGCCGCACCCAGCGCCAGGCCCTTTTTGACTCCTTGCGGGACCAGATCCTGGTCCTGCACCAAAAAGAAACCAAGGCGGCTGAAACGCTGTCCGCGCTCACAACCGCCTGGTCAAGTTCAGCCTAAATTGCAACCAACGGGTCCCCGTCAGCCCCCGATCTCTACCCCGGCCAAATGTTCCAGCGCTTTTACCAGGGCGTGGTTCCCTTCCGCGCCCAGCCCCTGCTGCTGTAGGGTGCGGTACAGGTTGAACACCATGCTGGTCCCCAGCATCGGCACCCCCAGCTGATCCCCGGCTTCCAATACCAGCCGCAGATCTTTCTGCTGCAGGTCGATGGTGAAGCCCGGCCGCCAGTCCCGGTTGACCACCTGCGGCCCCCGGTTGCTCAGCATCCAGCTGCCGGCAGCGCCTGCCGACACCGCCTCCAACGTCTTGTTGAGATCCAGCCCCCCTTGCTGGGCGAACAACAGCGCTTCGCCCACCGCCAGCATATTGCCCACCACCAAAATCTGGTTGACCAGCTTCACCGTCTGCCCGGCGGCGGTGCCGCCCACATGGGTGATCGCCTTGCCCATCGCTTCAAATGCCGGCATCGCCCGGGCCACCTGCTGCGCATCGCCGCCGACCATGATCGACAGCGTCCCTTTGGCGGCCCCTTCGCTGCCGCCGCTGATGGGGGCGTCCAGCATCTGGACCCCCTTGTCAGCCAATTTGGCGGCGATCTCTTTGGTAGTCTGGGGGCTGATGGTGCTCATATCGATGACCAGCGAACCCGCCTGGGCGCCGTGGATCACCCCGTCCGGCCCCAGGATGACCGCTTCCACATCCGGGGTGTCGCTGACACAGGTGATGATGATGTCGCTGTGGGCGGCCACATCGGCAGGGCTGCTGCCCACAACTGCTCCGGCTGCCGCTGCCGCTTGGCTGCGTCTGGCGGTCCGGTTCCACACCCGCACCGCGAAACCCGCTTTGAGCAAATTGAGGGCCATCCCCTGGCCCATGATCCCCAACCCGATAAATCCAATTCTTTCGCTCATGATCGCTCCTTGATGATTACCTTTTCACGCTGCCGACTCCCGGAACTGTGACATTTTCTCCACCAGCCGCTGCTCCAGCAAGCCGTAGCCGGTATGCCGGACTTCCAGCGGCAGCCCCAGGAAATCAGCCGCTTCCCGCGCCTTTTCCAACAAGCCTGGCTCCTCAACCTGGTTCAGGAACAGCACCCGCTTGTAGTTGCGGAAATATTCATCCCGCAGCTCCGGGAAGCGGTCCAGCCCCATGCTCTTGACGATGGTGCCGTGGAACCCCCTGACCAGAAAATCGGTCAGGAAAAAGGTGCCCGGCTCCTCCTCCATCAGGTTGTGGAAGGTGTCGCCGCCGTACATCTCATAGCAGTGAGGGCCGTCGATACGCTCGATCCCTTCATCCGCCAGCAGCTGGTCCAATGCCCCCTGGGAACCGCAGTCGCCGAAAACCACCAGCAGCTGGTCGAAATCCGCCTTGATCTGCCGCAGCCGCTGTTCGACATGCGGGGCGATCCGGTCAGGAAAAACATGGTCTACCGCCGGGATGCCGAACACCTGCACATCCCAACCGTGCCGTTTGATGATATCCAGCACTTCGCGGGCCAACGCGCCGCAGATGATGAATGCTGTTTTCAAGCCTCGCTCCTGTCGTCGATGATTTCGCTCACTGCTGCCGGACTGCCGGCTCCGGCAGCCACCCTGTGATTATACTGAACGACCGCCGGCTGTAAATGAGATGGGCGGGAGTTCTCATCAAAGGGGCGGCTGCCGCCAGTCCGTTTCACCTAGAAGTTGCCAAGCGGCCTGCGGCTGATTATCATTCCGGCATGGCAATTGTGACTACCAACGAGTTGGGCCAGACATTCGGCCCTAATGAGCTTTTCGCCGATATCAATCTCACCCTGGAAGA
>JAHEEY010000404.1 GCA_024640485.1 Chloroflexota bacterium
TCTCGAACAAGTCCAGTTCGCCTGCTTCGCCGGCGCCTCCCCCGGCACTGTCTCCGCGGCGATGAAAAAGCTGGCCCTGGCTCAATACCCACCGGCAGCCGGCTTCTTCGCCACCTGCCTGAAGGATCGGCGGCAGGAATGGCGGGCGCAGGCGCTGCTGCTTTTAGGCTACCATTACGACCTGTCCGGGAATCAGCATGCCTTAGAGGCGGTGCGGCAGATGCTGAAGCATGACGACGATGCCCAGCTGCGCCGCAAAGCGGCGGAGATCCTGGCCCTGTACGCCGTTTGGCCGGAACAGGCGTTGGTAGAGGCGCTGCAGTCCGATCCGGTGGCTGACGTCCAATTTGCCGCCTTCCAGGCGATCCTGGAGCTGGCAGGGGTGCCGCGGATGAGAGTCCGGGATGAAGTGGGGATGCTCCGGGCCAGCCGGATGCTGCCGACCATGCACGATGTGGAGCGGCTGACCCAATCGGGCAAGCAGCCCCAGAAGCCCGACCGCTTCTTCTAGGGCCGGCCGCTACGCTGTCTGCGGCAGCGGTTCATCGGGAATGGCGTCGGGCAGCTCATCCTCCACCAGCCGCATTCTAGGGTAGCTATAGGCGGCAGCGGTCACCAGCAGCAGCAGCACCCCGCCAAACAGATGCATCAGGCCAATTCCCCGCCCCGGCCCGGTGCCGATAAGGGGGCCAAAGGTTTGAGCCAGCCGGCCACCCTCGGCCATCAACGGCTCAAAAAACTTGTCCGCCAGCACCCCAGACAGCAGGTAGGCCACCGGCATCATGAAATAGGAAATCATCCCCCGGATAGCGAAGACCCGGCCCTGCACCCCAGGTGGCACCTTGCTTTGCCAGATGACCTGGGAACAGCCGGCAGCCAGCGGCACGCTGCCAAGGATAATGAACATCCCCAGGCCGATAGTCCAGGCTGAAGCCCGCAGCCCGGTGATAAAGATCCCCACCCCCATCAAGGCGATGAAGGCAAAGACCCCGTCCATCTTCCGCTTCGGGCCGCCCCACGCTCCCATCAGAATGCTGCCCCCCAGCATCCCCAGGCCAACGACGGACTGGATAATCCCCAGCGTGTCGGCATCGGCAAAGGAAAGCACCAGCGGGGCCACCAGCACGCCGGTGACGTTGAGCAGGAAATTGACCAGCGCATAGTAGAGCAGCATGGTCAGCAGGCCGGCTCTGACCTTGATATAGGACCAGCCGAAGAAAGCTTCCTGCCAGAACGAACCCTGGGACCTTCCAGTTTCGTCATCCGTCTCTGGCTGAGGAATGGTCACCAGCAGCAGGCTGCCGATGGCGAAGAAGAAGGTGACGAAATCGATCAAGATGATCCGGTTGAGGCCAATCGCCACGAAGAGATACCCAGCCAGCATCGGCGAGATCAGTGAGGTGGCCGCTTGCCCGCTCTGGATCAGCCCGTTAACCCGTCCAAGATCCTTTTTGGGCACCAGCATCGTCACCGAGGACATGTAGGCTGGCCCTTGAAAAGCACCGCAGATCGAAGAGAACAAGGCGGTCAGGTATATTTGCCAGACCTGGAGTTCGCCAAATGAGATCATCACCACTACAAAAAGCGTCGCTGCCGCCGATCCGGTGTCTGCAATGATCATGATCCAGCGACGGTTCCAGCGGTCGGCAGCCAATCCGCTGATGGGCGAAAGCAGGATGCCTGGCAGCGAGCTGAACAGCGCCACCAGGGCAAAAGGCATCGCCTGCCCGGTCTGCTGATACAGCCAAACACCCAGGGCGAAGTTGGTCAGGCCCGAACCGATCATGGAGATCAGCTGCCCGGACCAAATGATCAAGAAGACGCGCAGACGCTTGAACAGCTGCCAGCGAGAATCAGCACCGGCTGTTGGTGTTGCTAAATCGCTCACGTTTCCGCGGCCCCTGTTTCTTCCTCACCCACGTCAGCCATCGGGTGAAGCACCACGGTCATCTTGTAGGGCTGCATGTTGGAGTCATTCCCGGCGCTTTTTTCGACCTGGAACTCGGCGATCAGAGCCTCCAGCCGCTTCACAAACTGCTCCCTCATCTCTGGGCGCAAGTGCAGCCCGCACCGCTGCAGATGCAGCGTGCTGCGGCGCCTGTCGTCGGGATCGGATTTGATCAAACCTCGCCTGGCTGCTCGCATTACATCGCTGCTGGTCGCCTCCAGAATGGTGTCCAGCATCCCACGCAGATAACTGAACTCCCCACTGGCTTCATCAGTAAGGGCCAGCAGCGATTTGTCCACCACATAATTGCAGGCACGCGCCTGATACTGTTTTTCCACGATGCCGGACACCAGCCTGGTATCGACAACCACAATCAGGCCATGCTTCTCCATCAGGTTGACGTGATAATACAGTTTCTTGGGCGAGAGCTTGAGCTTGGCGGCGATCTGCTTGACCGTGGTGGGCTCCCTACCAAGCAGCTCCAGGATGCGCAGCCGGAATGGATCCGAGAGAACTTTGAGGGTGTCCAGATCATCTACGGTGTATTCATCTTGGCGACAGAATTTCTCAGACATCTAATCTTTCCTAATCATCCAAATAATTTTAACCATCGTAAAAAGATTAAACTATCCGGCGTCTGTTGTCAACCAGATCCGCCTGCTTTTCAATCGATTCACTCAGATATTAGGGATTGAGTCTCTGCACCGTTGGCCGAAAATCAAGCTCATCTATCAGCGCGTTTAGCTCCGGCTCGGTCAAGGCGCGCCCTTTGCCGGCATAGGCGGTCAGGA
Source organism: Chloroflexota bacterium (assembly GCA_024640485.1). Lineage (GTDB taxonomy): Bacteria > Chloroflexota > Anaerolineae > Promineifilales > Promineifilaceae > JAHEEY01. The sequence continues at coordinate 2,740 of JAHEEY010000404.1, forward strand.
TCGCCTCGGTCATATTGGTGCCGAAAGATCGCCCATCATAGCGGGGTGTGGTGGTCACCAGCCAGCGGACCCCCCTCTCCCGGAGCAGATCTACATTGTCGGCAGTGGTGGTATTGGTGACCACCATCTTTCCTGTCAGGTCGTCGGGCAGGTGCTTGCGCAGGTAGAGAAAATCGCCGGCGATCAGATCCGCCTCACGGAAATGGCGCTGGTACTTTGGCTGGATCGCTTCATCTTTGGCCCCCGGCGGGTAGATCATGCTGATGGGAAAATAGCTGACCAGCGGCAGCATCAGTTTAGCCACCTGGCGATACCGGCTGATGCCCCGGATGGGAATCGGCAGATCCAGGCCAAACATCAAGTCGCCGAAAACCACATTATCAGCGACGGCGTCTACCGCCTGGGCCAGCCCCAGCCGGTCTACCGCCAGCGGAATGAACGCCCGGTGGAAATGGGGGATCTGGCCTAATGCCGGTGCCGCCAGCTCGAACACCCGCCGTTCCAGAGTGTGCTTCAGCCCCCGGCCGTCGACCAACGGGGTCCGGCTGACATCCTGCACCAGCTTCAGGGCTGCCCGCAGCGGGTATTCACGTCCCTCGAAACGGATGTACAGATCCACCCCGCCCACGCTGAGGGCGTCGACCTGCCCATCCAGCTCGGCGAACAGCTGCCGGGCCCGGTGTTCGTCACCGCCGGTGCCGATCCGCTCCGCCAGGATGGTTTCACCCTTTAGCTGGACCTCCACGCGCTTGTCCCGCACCGAACTTCCCAGGCTGACACTGACCGCACGTTTCATGTCCTTTCCTCCCGATGCGCTGCCGAATTCAAAGCGTCTGGGATACATTACCCCAGATAATGCCCGACCGCCAACAATCACCGGCTACATCGTCAGCGTCGAGGCCATCGGGTATGATTGGCTTCCATAGATCAAGAATTGGCAGCCAATGCTTTCAACCGCCTGGCTGCCGCAGATGAGGTAAGCCATGAGCGCTTTTCGCAGTATCGAATGGTTGGATGGGGGTACGGTGCGGATGATCGATCAACGCCGTCTGCCTCATGAGACGGCCTATAATGACTACGCGAATCACCAAGAGGTGGCCGCAGCCATCCGGGAGATGGTCATCCGGGGGGCGCCGGCCATCGGCGCGGCGGCAGCTTACGGTTTGGCCCTGACCGCCCATCATTCGATGGCGACTGGCCCAATTGCACTGTACCTGGAGTTAAAAGAAGCGGCTGCCGTGCTGCGCGGTTCCCGCCCTACGGCGGTGAATCTTTTTGTTGCCGTCGACCGGGTCATGAAAGCGGCGTCCGATCCGGGGCTGAACAGCATCGCCGCCATCCAGCAGGCGGTGCTGGCCGAAGCGAACGCCATCGCCGCCGAAGATATCCTCATCAACCGGCGCATCGGGGCAAGTGCCCTGCCCCTCATTCCTCACCGGGCCACCATCATCCATCACTGCAATACCGGCAGCCTGGCAACGGTCGACTACGGCACCGCCCTGGGCATCATTCGCACCGCCCACGAAGCGGGCCGAAAGGTCCACGTGCTGGTCGACGAGACCCGCCCCCGGCTGCAGGGGGCCCGG
>JAHEEY010000050.1 GCA_024640485.1 Chloroflexota bacterium
CTTAGGGGTGATGGTCGGGGCGCTGGTCGCCGCTCCCCTGTTTGACACCGCCGGCCCGCTGGCCATGGGCGCCGTCGCCGGCGCGGTGGGGCTGATCACTATCTGGATCGCCGCCGGCGGCCTGCGGGAAACAGCCAAGCCGGTGGGGGAGCCGATGCCGGTGATCGAAGGGTTGAAAGCGTGTATGGGCAACCGCCAGTTCCGCTTCATGCTGGCCTCAGTGCTGATCATCCATGTGGCTTACGCCATGGTCACCGCCAATCTGCCCTATTTCGTCACCTTGATCGCCGGCGGTAGTGAAGGGGACGTGGGGGGCTACCAGGCGGTGCTGGTGCTGCTGATGCTGATCTCCGCGCCGCTGTGGAGCTGGCTCAGCCGGCGGCTGCCCAACCGTAAGCTGCTCAGCGGCACCATGTTCGCCCTGGCGATCCTGATCGCCGCCATCTATCCGGTGGGGATGGTCGCCGGGCTGTCCGCCCAAACCCACGGCATGATCATGGTCGCCCTGCTGGGGCCGGCGTTGGGGGGCTACTTCATCCTGGCCTACGCCATGATGGGCAGTGTGGTCGACTATGATGAGATGTTCACCCGCAGCCGGCGGGAAGCGGCCTACTACGGCACCTTTTCCCTGGCGGCCAGCATCGGCCCCTCGCTGGCGGCGCTGCTGCTGCCCCAGATCTTAGACCGCTTCGGCTACACCAGCGCCAACCCCACGGGGGTGCGGGTCGCCTGGCTGGTGGCTGCCGGGCTGGCCCTGCTGGGCGCCCTGGCGTTCGCCGGCTACCGGCTGGGGGACTCCCCCGACGAGACCCGGGCCAACATGGGCATGCTGGCGGCGGCCGGCGAGGATTGATCAAACCCAAAGGATGACGCAGGTAGTGATATGGAAAATATGCTGGAGAAAGCGGTAGCGCTGGCGGTAGAGGCCCACAAAGGGCAGTTGGACAAGAGCGGCCAAACCTACATCCTCCACCCGCTGCGGCTGATGCTGCAGATGGACAGCGAGGCGGAGATGATCACCGCCGTGCTGCACGATGTGGTCGAAGATTCCCCCTGGGAGCTGGAACATCTGCGGGAGATGGGCTTCTCAGATGAGGTGCTGGAAGCGCTGGCCTTGCTGACCCACGACACCGCCGCCCTTTCCTACGACAACTACATCCAGCGGATCAAGGGCAATCCGTTGGCCCGGCGGGTGAAGCTGGCCGATTTGAGCCACAACTTGGATATCCGCCGGCTGCCGGCGCCCCTCTCCATGAAAGATATGGGCCGGCTGGCCAAATACCGGGGGGCGTGGGAGTCGCTGCGCTGAGGCCGGCGGCAGCTTCCCAGGCTGCGTCCCAGGTGAAGCACGGCAGCATTGCCGCTCCGAATTGACCCCCGCGCCAGGCGGCGCTTATGCCTCGCTCATCTGCGCCTCTGGCGGCGAGGTTATCTCAAAAAACGGGGCCAAAAGCGTTGACTTATAAAAACCGCCGTGATATACTCCCGCTCTGGGTCAACTGACTTCGAGGGAAGGAGGGATGGCCGAGTGGACGATGGCAACGGTCTTGAAAACCGTAGTGGGTGTAAGCTCACCGGGGGTTCGAATCCCTCTCCCTCCGCTGAAGAATTCGGTGCGATAATTCTCACGGAATTCGTCTTTAAAATCATTGGTCGGGCCACCCTTGAACAGACAAGGGGAGGTGCCAGAGTGGACGATTGGGGCCGCCTGCTAAGCGGTTAACGGCCTTTAAAGCCGTTCCAGGGTTCGAATCCCTGCCTCCCCGCTAGAAGTTTGCAGAAACTTCAAATATGCGGTACCGTTTGCCGGTCCGACAAGATGATACGCGCCCTTAGCTCAGTGGATTAGAGCGTCTGGCTACGAACCAGAAGGTCGGGAGTTCGAGTCTCTCAGGGCGTATTCCAAAACATAGGGTAATTTCCCGGGTTTAACCCCATACTGCTAGCGGTATGGGGTTTTTTGTTTTGGCCGACTTCTCGCGGTTGCCGCGGCAGGCGGGGCTGTTCGCCGGAATAGGGGGGAGCAGCCCGCAAGGAGCCCGCCCCAGCCGTCAGCAAAATCCCTTCAATCTTCAATAGCCCAATCGTCTGACCTGCTGCCGCGGCCCCGCGGGTTGGGGTCGGGCTAACTCAATGTGCCGGGAATCAATCATCAACGAAGCCAGGTCAGCTCAGAACGTCTGCATCATGTGCATATTATGCATATTATGCATTAATACACTGCATGTTATGCACAATATGACAAACGTCACACACAATGCTGACACTTGTCAGTTACTGCAGGCGCTGAAAGATATTATCATATCCTGGTAATGTGTTTTATTTCACAAACGGGGAACGAACGATGGCGGAATTGCTGAACGCTAAAGATATGCAGGACCTGCTGCAGGTGGATCGCTCCACTATCTACCGGATGGCCGAATCTGGCCGCCTGCCGGCTATCAAGATTGGAAAGCAGTGGCGCTTTCCGGTTGAACAGGTAGAGGAATGGTTGGGTACAAAGGTGACCGCGGCGCCGCAGCTTCCGCCCGCCGCCAGCAGCGGACAGCCGAGTCCAACGGACCCGGAGGGTGCCGATAAGCTGGCCAAGCTGCTGCCGATGGACTGCGTCCAGCAGATCCAGGAGACCTACGCGGAACTGCTGGGGGTTATGCTGGTAGTCACAGACCTGGAGGGCAACCCCATAACAGAAGTCAGCAACAGCTGCAATCTCTTCAATGTGGTCAGCAAGGTTCCTGGCGCCATTCAGAAGTGCATTCAGAGCTGGCACAAATTGGGTAGTGACATGCGTCTGGAGCCGAAGTTCAGCCGCAGCCATCTGGGTCTGCTCTGCACCCGGGGCATGATTCGGGTAGGCAGCGAGCTCAAGGGGATGGTGGTCGCGGGATGCGTGGCGCCGCCCGATTGGCCGCCGTCACCAGCCGACATCCAGGCCATCGCGGCGGAATTTGGGGTCAAGCCAGAACTGATCCGTGCCCATATAGAAGAGACCTTCTATCTTTCCGGTGAGGAGAAAGAGCGGGTCATCGCCTATATCCAGCGAATCGCCAACATCGTGGCCCACATTGTTCACGAACGAAGCATCCTGATGGGCAGGCTTGAGGCAATCGCCGCCCTGACCAAGTTATAGATGAAGACAGATCTAAGGAGTGAGAGCATTATGAAGAAATTGCTGATCCTGGGCGCCGGCACCGCCGGGACCATGGTAGCCAACAAATTGAGCCACATGCTTAGTCGAGAAGAGTGGAAGATCACCATTGTAGACCAGCATGAGACCCATTACTACCAGCCGGGTTTCTTGTTCATTCCCTTTGGTATCTATGGCGAGAATGATGTCATCAAGCCGAAACGAGATTTCATCCCCCAGGGAGTGGAAATGATCGTGTCGGAAATCAAGCTGATTGAACCGGAAGAAAATCGTGTCCGAATCGCCAAGGATGATCGCTTTCTTTACTACGACTTCTTGATCATCGCCACCGGCACCCACCCGTGCCCGGAGGAAACGCCCGGCCTGACGGAAGGCGAGTGGCGCAACTCAATCCATGATTTCTATACCCATGAAGGCGCTATCGCCCTGGCCAAGAAACTGCGCACCTGGGATGGCGGCCGGCTTGTGGTGAACATCATGGAGCTCCCCTACAAGTGCCCGGTAGCACCGCTGGAATTCATCTTCCTGGCCGACTGGTATTTCCACGAGCGCCAGATGCGCGATAAGGTGGAGCTCACCCTGGTGACGCCCCTTCCTGGCGCATTTACCAAGCCGCGAGCGGCCCAGTTGCTGGGCAATACCCTGGAAGACAAGAATATCAACCTGGTTCCGGAGTTTTACCCGGAGCGCGTCGATCCGGAGCGCAAAGTCCTGGTCTCCTACGAGGACGAAGAAGTCCCCTATGATCTGCTGATTACCGTGCCGGTCAACCGAGGCGCTGATGTCATCGGCATCTCCGGACTGGGAGATGAGCTGAATCATGTGCCGGTTGACAAGCACACGTTCCTGTCAACCCAATTCGACAACATTTTCGCTTTGGGCGACGCGGCCAACCTGCCTACCTCCAAAGCTGGGTCCGTAGCCCACTTCGCCGCTGAGGTCTTTGTCGAGAATTTCATGCGCTACATCGAAGGGCAGGAGATGATTTCCAGTTTCGATGGCCACGCCAACTGCTTCATTGAATCGGGCTTTGGCAAGGGCATCCTCATCGACTTCAACTACGACGTAGAGCCCCTTCCCGGCAAATTCCCGCTTCCAGGCATTGGCCCCTTTTCCCTGCTGCAGGAATCTGAGATGAACCATTGGGGCAAAATGATGTTCCGCTGGATGTACTGGAACATACTGCTCAAGGGCAAAGAAATGCCCATTACCGCCCAGATGTCGATGGCAGGCAAGTGGAACTAGGAGGTCACCAATGGATCAAGCTATGGTCGAACTCAATCAGAAAATCGATGCGCTGACAGTACAGGTAGCCTATCTGACTGAGGAAACCCGGCTGCAGCGTCAGCGCCGCCTGGATTGGGACGAGTTGAAAAGCGATGTGACACCCATCGCAACCGATGTCTTCCGGCTGACGGTGGAGCAGTTGAACGAGATTGAGAGCTATGTCCAGCTGGAAGACGTGCTCCGTATCTTCAAGAGATTGGCCCGCAATACCCGCAACCTGGAGCAAATGCTGGATCAATTGGAGAGCCTCTCCGAATTGAGCCGCAATCTGGGGCCGCTTTCCCAGGAGGCGTTCACAACGGTGATGAAGGCGCTGGACCAGATGGAACGGAAGGGCTACTTCAAGTTCCTCCAGGGCGGCGCCAATATCGCGGAACAGATCGTAACTTCGTTTACCGAAGATGATGTCCGGCAGCTGGGTGACAACGTCGTCCTGATTTTGACCACGGTCAAGGAAATGACCCAGCCAGACATTATGCGGCTGGTGCAGAACACCGCCTCAGTCATCCGCGAAGAAGAGCAAGACGACAACATTTCCATGCTGAGCATCTTGCGGCAGCTGAACGATCCCGCTGTCAGAAGAGGTTTATCGAAAACTTTGACGGTCCTCAAGGCCGTTTCGGACAAAAGTACACAGGATTAGGCATATTTCGCGTTCATAGTTGCGAAACTACAGGAGAAACACCCATGTCAATGACAAAAGAATTTGCAGGCAAGACGATTTTACTTGATGACGAAGGGTTCATGGAGAATCCAGCTGAATGGGACAAGGCGGTCGCCGAAGAACTGGCCGCCGAGATTGGCATCAGCCCGCTGACCGATGGGCACTGGCAAGTCATCGACTTCTGCCGCGCCGACCATCAGAGTCAAGGTGAGGCGCCCACCTTGCGCCGCATCACCCAGCTGGCCGGCGTGCCTACCAAGGAGCTCTACAAGCTGTTCCCCAAAGGGCCCGCCAAGAAAGTCGCCTTCGTTTCCGGCCTGAAGAAACCTACCGGGTGCATCTGATTCCCAGCCTTGGCCGCTGTTGGCTCCGCCCGGCGGCGGGCTGGCAGCAGCCCCACAGCTTTCCCACTGAAGAGGAGGAAGTAAAATGTTTGACGAAAATGCCGATCGAAAATTATGCATAATCTGCTCCAAAGGTACTTTGGACATGGCCTATCCCGGTTTGGTGCTGGCAAACGCGGCGCTGATGGAAGGCATCGATGTGACCATGTTCTTCACGTTCTGGGGCATCGACATGATCAACAGCAAGAAGATGGACAGCCTCAAGTGCACGCCGCTGGGTAATCCATCCATGGGCATGCCCAACGGCATGGGCATCCCCAATCTGATTGGCGCGCTGCCTGGAATGACCGCGATGGCTTCGACCATGATGAAGAAGGAGATCGAGAAGCTCGATTTCCCGCCAATCCGCGAGTTCCTGCAGATGGTCGCCGATGCCGGCGGCAAGCTTTACAGCTGCCGGATGTCCATGGATATGATGAAACTGACCAAAGACGACTTATTTGAAGAAGTCTCTGATGTGGTCGGGGCAATGGAATTCATGGAGATGAGCAACGGCGCCCAGATTATCTTCATTTAATTAGAGAATCGAACATCGCAATAAAATACCGATGGCAGCTAGTCTGCCATCGGTATTTTCATTTCCGGTCTTGGCCAAACAAACGTATCAAGGAGAAGGGGCACGTTTGGGCATGTCCGCTCAAGGCCCATGCTCGCCTAATGTTCACACGACGCGGCGCCAGCCAGGCGCACAAAAACGCCAGGCGCACGAGTCGCTCAGGGCGATTCCAAAATGAACCCCACATACACACGGATGTGGGGTTTCTTTCTATAGTTCGTGGCGGTTGAAGCGGCACTGGTGAAACGTCGTGCCTACTGGTGTTATGCGCTGCGTCAAGGCGGTTATTCGCGGTCCCGTTTGCGGCCGCGCAGTTTGAGCATTATCACCAGGACAACGGTGCCCACAATGAGAGCCGGCAGCCACTGGGGCGGCTTCATCGGCTGCGGCAGCTCCGCCGGCTTTACCTTGGCACTAGACCAGTCAACGGCAGCCTGGGACTCACTGGTTTTCACCTCGCTGAAGTCAGCCTTAGAAACACCGACAGCGAAAAGTTTGCTGTGACTGAGATCCGCCCCAGTCAGGTCGGCCTCACCCAATTCAACAGCGGCCATCTTGACGGCGTCCATGTGGGCGCCGCGAAGATTGGCTCCCCGCAGTGAGGCGGCGGCGATGACCGCTTCCTCCAGGTGCGTGTTTGCCAGGTTGACCCCGCTCATATCGGCGGCCGCCAGGGTCGCATGGGCAAGATTGCTGTCATGCAGATCCGCTCCCTTCATATTGAGTCCCATCAGCTTGATGCCGGACAAATCCAACCCGCTCATATCAGCTCCGGACAGATCGCGTTCCTGTTGTAAGCTTTCCATGATTTGGTCACGTGACTCGAACTTCTTGGCAGTAACAGTTTCCATCTTGAAAACTCCCTTTCTAGCGCCTATTTTACCTTAGGCAGTTGTGTGACTCAGCACCCTGAGCAGAGGCGGCTGTTACGCTGTTGCCCGCTGCTTGGCCAATGCCAGCAGGAAAAGATGTGCTTGAAGACGTCGTTTTCCAGGCAGAAGCAAAGGCGTCCATTGGCTGAGCACGTATCGCCGGATAGAGCCCAATTACTGCAGTGCTTGTTGGATCGTTATAGGACTCCCCGACGTCTGATAAATGTTGTCGCCGGCCTCTGGGAGACTCGGCATACTGCATGCATCGGTCCCATCGTTCCGGTACCGCCGCTTCACCGGTTGGCCCCGACCGTGTAAGACGGCGCATCCGGGTGAACGAGACTATCAGCTCTCATATCATACCATTTGCGCCCAACGAGTTCTCTCATCTCTTGAATCTCCAGGCCGGTCACTCGTAGCGCAGCGCGTCGGCCGGAAAGATGCGTGATGCTTGCAGCGCGGGCAGGATGGTGGTGAGCAGCGAGAACAGGTAGGCGCCCACCACGATGATCGCGATCTGGGCCCAGGGCACCGCCAGGGTTCGCCCGGCGGTGAGGACGCTGAAGAACTGCCCGATCATGGCCTGGCCCAACAGAATGCCGGTGACTGTGCCCAGGCCGATGCCCACCAGGGCAATAAAGCTGGCCTCCAGCACGAATGAGAGGGCCACCATGCCAGGTTGGTAGCCAATGGCCCGGAGCATACCGACCTGTTGGCGCCGTTCCACCACCGTCCGGGAGCTGATCACCCCCAGGGCGGCGATACCCACCAGCAGACCCAGAGCCAGGAAGCCCTGGAACAGCTGCAGGATTCCCCGGGTCAATACCTGCCCTTTGGCGAAGCTCTCCGCGATCACCGAGACGTCCAGCGCCGAGCTGAGGAAGGATCGCTCGATTTCCCGGGCGACTTCGGGCACATCGGCGCCTTCGGCCACATCGATGAAGAAAGTGTCCGGCCTCACCGGTTGACCGGTGAGGGCCGCGAAAGCCTTGCTGTTGACGTAGATCGAATTGAAGCTGACTGTGGTGATGTCAGACAGCACGCCGATCACCTGTACCCGGTGGGTGCGTGTCTGTCCGCCCGATCCATCCCTCAATTCAAGCCACACCTCCGGCAGCTCGTCGGCTTTGGTGAAGCCGGTCAGACCGAAGTTGAACCCGTCCTGTGCGGCTGACATCTCAGCTTGAGCGCCGCTCTGCTCAGCAAGCTCGCCAATAGCCGCCATAGGGCCGCTGTCGCCGCCGCTTGCGAAGCTGCTGTAGCTGCCGTCGGGATTGGCCACCAGCGATGGGGTAACGATGGCCACGTCGTCCCGTTCCATCATTGCCTGCCACACAGCGGCGTCGGTCTCGAACCCATCCGAACGCTGCTGGAAGGTGTAGATATCGCGGGCCTGGGCCATAAACCCCTCGTCCATGCCGGTCATCTCTTGATAGTACCAGCTCCCGGCTGAACCGTTGTCCGCTTGGCGGAAGTCCACGGTCGGGTTGATAGTGGCGCCCACTGCGGTGACATCATCATGGGGGAACCCCTGGATCTGGGCCAATTCCCCTTCCAGATCAGTGACCCGGTCGAAGAAGCTCAGCAGCCCAAACGAGGTGCTGATCTCGAAGCCGGCGCTGCTCTTGTCATCCGGCGTGATGGCGCTTTCCGTAGCCTCGATCACCACGGACATGAGCACCACCGTGCTGATGATCATGGCGAACATGACCATAGCCATCCCGGTGCGGAAGCGGCTGCTCAGCGGGTAGGCGATGGCGGTCTTGAGAACGGGCGTCAGCGCGCCGATGCCCCCCAGTACCCGGCTGATAGCCTGCAGGATGCTGTCGGCGCTGAACATGATGATTAAAATTCCGCCCAAAATCAACGCTGGCGCTTTCACCACAAACGACATCAGGGTCCACTGCGCATCCTGCTCCAACATGCCGAAGCCGGTGCCCGGCATCATCGTCTCCCAGGGCGCTCCCCAAACGAGTACCAGCCCCAGGCCCAAAACAGAGTAGACCAGCCGTCGTCTTCTTTCCGTACGAAGCGAGGTGGTCGAAAGTACCCAGCCCAAACTCATGGTCCCGCCCACCAGGACCAGGGAGAGCGCGATCAGCAGCAGCGTGCCCTGCCGCCCGCCGCCGCCCAGGTAGAGCCATGCCCCTGCGGCAATCATCAGCGGGCCGGTGATCAGCCGCCGGATCAAACTGCCGAACCCCGGTTCGCTGGTGTCCGGTTCCGGAATGTCCCGGATGGCCGAGACGATGTTCATGCGGCTCACCTGCCAGGATGAAATGGAAACAACCGCAAAGGTAAACAGGACACCCAGGGCGTAGGCAATCAAGACTGACGTGGGAGCCACGTTGAACTGGAATGAGAAGAGGCTGTTGGTCAGTCCGCTGCTGATCTGCTGGGCCGCCGAGTTAAAGATGCTGCCCAAGAATCCGATCATGGCGTACGAAATGGCCAGCCCCAGGACAATGCCCAGGGCCGCGGCCACCAGATCGTAGAGCATCCCTTCGGTGACGAACATCTGCACTAACTGGCTCCGGCGCATGCCGATGGCCCGGGCCATCCCCATCTCGCTGCGCCGTTCCGCGGCCAGCATGACGAAAATCAGGAAGATCAGCAGCACGCCGGCGAAGATGGAGAAAATGCCAAAGATGGTGAAGACCGACGTAAAGATTGTGCCCCCAACCGCGGCCAGTTCCACCACCGTATTCTTGCTCAACACATCCAGCACTTCCAAATCGCTGATGCGGCTGAGGATCTCATTCAGCCGGTCCGCCGGCTCTTCGGGAAGCGGCAGTCCCCGCAGCCAACTCTGCATGTCCGGCTGGGCCAAAAGCAGCCGCAGCTCCTTAGAAATGCCCGTGCCCGTCAGCTCCGCGACCAGTTCGGGCGTACGTTCGGACAGATCTATCCAACTTTCTCCCGAGGCAAAAAGGGCCAGAAAGTTGACTATGTCTTCTGAGCTGGGGTCCCCCTCAACCGGCATTGCGGTGTCGGCCGCGCCGGCTTGGATGATCGTCAGCACCTCCGGTTCTCGCAGCAATGCCGCCAATTCCGTTAGGGCAAGCTCGTTCATGGAAAGCGCTCTCAGCTGCCTGGCAGCCGCCGCCGTGTTCTCCATCCCCGTATAGGCGTCCCCAGCATTGGAGACCAGCACATTATTCACCCGTCCCGGCATGAAGAGCAGTTCCTGGGCCTCGTCCAGACGCAGCATGACCACCGGCGCCAGGGCGCCTAGAGGTCCAGCCTGTTCCACCACCGCCCGCACCCGGAAAGGGACCGGAATGGGGCCGATGTAGATATCCAGGACATCGCCCGGCTGGGCATTGAGCTGCTCTGCCCCCAATTTGTTCAGGTAGATATCTCCCTGGCGCAGTTCCAACCCTACCTCCTCAAGCACCCGATCAATCTCAATACCCAGGGTGTTGAGGTTGATCGCGCTGAGGATGGCCCCCGCGTCGATACCCAGCGCCTCTCCCGCCGAGGCCAGATCTAAGCTGTCCGTCATCACCACGCTGCCCAGGGCGGCCAGATCCACTGTGCCCATACCCAGTGCCGAGAGGTCCAGAGTTCCGGTGAGTGCTTGAGTGGGGATCCCATCTGCAGGTGTCCCGCTGCCCAGCTCCAGGGCTGGTTCAGCCTGCGCCGCGACGTCGGTCTCACTGCCGGACTCCGCTGTGACAGCGGCTGTGAGTGAGTCGACTTGAGGTTGGCTGGGCTGGGCTGCCTGGCCCAGCAGATCTTGTCCCTGCGTGATCAGCGCCCCGGCCCCGGCCACCCCCGCGGCCACGCTTTCCACGTTGATGCCGATGCTGTCCGCCCAGCTGAACAAATTACTGGCCTGGGCAAAGATGTTCCCCACACCGGTGCGCAGATCTTCCATCTGCACCGGCTTCCCGGCCACTGACATTAGGCCGAACTGCTCGTCATATTCATTGTCCACTGCCACGATGAAACCCAGGGGCACCCCTTGGCCGCTGGTCCGGTCCCGGACGATGGTGGGGAAGGCGATGGAAGGCGCCATGCCGTCCACCAAAGCAGCCGTGGCTGGATCGGCCTGGGCATCGTCCCGCAACTGGGCATACCGTTCTTCGCTGATGCCTGGCAGCCCGTCCTGAAGCAGCCCCAGAATGCTGAGCGGGTTCCCTTCGAGCAGGCCGGTCAGCTGAGAGTTGGCCAGGGCATCCGCCGGATCATCATCCGATCCCGCGTCAACTGCCAGCCCTGCCAGGGCCGACAGCAGCGGCGGCGAGATTACCTGGTCGATCTCCCCGTAGGCGTTCACCGTATGGCGGCGCACGGAATAGGTCAAGGTGTCGCCCAGACTCAGGGCGCTGACGATGATCACCGTGCTCAGGGTGAGCCCCAGCACGATCAGGGCGGTCTGTCCCGGCCGCCGGGTGATGTTTCGCAGCGACATCCGGGCGATCATTCGCCGGCGCAAGGCCAGCACCACCACATAGAGCAGCGTCAAACCCACCAACACCAGCAGAATTTTCGCCCAATATTGGGCAGTACCCAGGCCAAGAAGCTGGCTCATGATTGTCTCCTATGACTGTGCAGTTGCCGGACGCTTCGGCGCCGCCGTCTCGCTGCCGTTGCCGCGGTCGACGATCTGCCCGTCGCGCATACGCACGATGCGATCGCATTGCTCGCCGATGAGGCGGTCATGGGTCACGATCACGAATGTTTGTCCCTGCTCTTGGTTCAACGAGCGCATCAGGTTGAGGATGTCCTGGGTTGATTGGCTGTCCAGGTTGCCGGTCGGCTCGTCAGCCCAGACGATGGCCGGCTGGTTGGCCAGGGCCCGGGCGATGGCCACTCGCTGCCGCTGGCCGCCGGAAAGCTCCGCCGGCCGATGGTTGGCCCGTTCGCTCAACCCCACCGCGGCCAGCCCGTCCAATGCCCGTACTCTGGCATCCCGTGGCTTGACATCGGACAGCAAGAGGGGCAGTTCCACGTTTTCCGCCGCGCTGATCACCGGCAGCAGGTTGAAGGTCTGGAAGACGAAGCCCATACGGCGTGCCCGATAATCGGTGCGCACCCGGTCGCTCATCTGGGCCAGGGAAGTGCCCTCTATCTGGACCTCACCTTCGTCAAAGCTGTCCAACCCGGAGAGGCAGTTGAGCAGTGTTGTCTTGCCGCAGCCCGATGGGCCCATCACCGCCACCATTTCGCCCGGGGCGATGGCCAGGTCCACCCCTTGCAGGGCGTGCACCTGGATCTCACCATTGCGGAAGGTCTTGTGGATGTTCTCGGCCTGGATAATAAGTTTAGTCATGAGATCGATCCTCTAAGAAACGGGAGAAGCTTTCTGTGAGCAGCTGCATGGCGGCTCCCAAAGAGTTCATCCACTCTACTTTGTGTGGGGCCGTACACGGCGGCACCTTCTGCGGGAGCGCTTGGCAAGCTGCATGTTTTGACTGCGTGCAAACGCAATAGCTCACCTGATAAGAACCATTTGTCCTTTCTGGACATTGCCATCAACCCCAGGAAGAACAATGCCTCGTGCCGGTCAGCAGGTGTGATGGTGGCCGTGTCAGACATCAGATTCGCCCGTCTTACAGCTGCCGACCCATTGATGAGTGTCCCTCGCCATTTGAAGGAAAACAGATGCAAACGGCCGAAGACGCCTCCAACATAGTATGACAGCCAACTGGTACTACTGTCATGACCCGAAAGTGTTATTTGATGCCCCAATTCACAGGCGATTCCTGGCTTCCGATGAAAGCGTTTTTCTGTGCCGCTGAGTGCCGCGAGGAAAGCGAACCAGACTTCGAGGAGATTGGCGATTACGACGCAATCACCGACTTTGGTTTTACCTCTGTGAGGTCACGGCTCGAGTTCCCGCTTGCCCGGCTGATCCATACCGGTCTCAGTTCCTCGGTACGAAGAGCTGTGGTGACCGCTGCCCAACGTGACCGGGCCTGGCCAGTCATGGTCGTCACGCCGCGGCTTTGCTGAGACAAAGGTGCGATACCGATGAAAGCACGGTAGAATTAGAATTGATCTGATGACGCGAAGCCAACTCTAGGGTGAGATGAAGCATTTCGCGACAGCTGTGTTCTACTCTGAGCCTTTCATCGTGAGCAGCAAACAATGAAGACTCCATTCATCTACAACCTGACACAGGAATCGCTGCCCCTCTCCGTGGGTACCAAAGCAATAAATCTGCAGAAAATCTATGAAATGGGCCACAGGATCCCAGTGACCTACTGCTGTTCCTGGAATGCCTACGCCTCCTTCCAACAGGATGGCGAGAGCGTATTTCAGCAGCTCCGAGATGAGATCGCGGCTGTAATCGACACCGCGAAGTCATATGTTGTGCGTTCATCGGCCGATGTTGAAGATAGTGAGGAACATTCATTTGCCGGCCAATTCTCGTCCATACTAGATGTGGTTGGCCTTGAGGCCATACTGCAGGCGATTCAGGAAGTATGGAACTCCAGCCAATTGGAAGGCATCCATACTTATCAGGCGCGGGTAGGTGACCACCAGACAGTGCCAAGAATGGCTGTTATCCTGCAGGAAATGGTATCGCCGGTTCTTTCAGGTGTGGTGTTCAGCAAGAATCCGATAACGGGGCTGGATGAGACCATCGTTGAAGCGGTGGAAGGGCCCGGAACGCTCCTGGTGCAAGATGGAATCTCCCCACTTCGATGGATCAGCAAATGGGGCCAGTGGCGTGAGCAGCCATCCGGCAAGGAAAGCTACGGCGACACGATTCAAGCGGTTGTGGACCAGACTGGGAAAATGGTCAAGCGCTGTGGTCGGGATCTAGACCTGGAGTGGGTCTTTGATGGCCGACAGCTCTGGTGGGTGCAGCTTCGAGAGATCACAGCCGCCGACAATATCCACATTTACTCCAACAAATTCTCCAAAGAGTTTTTGCCAGGCATGATCAAACCGTTGGTGTGGTCAGTGAATATCCCCCTGGTAAACGGCGCATGGGTAAAATTGCTGACGGAGCTAATTGGAGAAAACGAGATCGACGCCGGAAGCCTGGCCCGCTCATTCTATTACCGCGCCTATTTCGACACCACCACTTTTGGCAAGATATTCGACCTTTTAGGGATGCCGCGCCAGGCTCTGGAAATCAATATGGGGCTTGTCGAGCCCCCGGATGAGAGGCCATCTTTCAGGCTATCGCTCAAGATGGCCAGGCTGCTGCCCAGATTGATGCGCTTTCTCTTCGACAAATGGCGCTTTGCCAAAAAGGTTGAACGCGATTTCTCACAAATCGAGTCTCGCCTGCTCGCTATCGCACAGGTGCCGACGGACCGCTTGACGCCGCAGGAGCTGCTGGAAAAAATCGATCAGCTCTACCTGGTCGTCCAGGAAGCGGCATACTACAACATCGTGGTGCCGATGTTGATGGGAGCATACAATGGAGCTTTGCGGAGCCAGTTGAAATATTATCAGCTGGAAATAGAGAGGTTCGACCTCACCCGAGATCTATCGGGCATGGCTGCTTATACGCCAGACAGCCGCCTGGAACAGTTAAGTTTGAGTTACCGCTCGCTTGATCCGGAAAGGCAAGATCAGATTCGCCAGGCAGATTACCACGCCTTCCAACAGATGGCTGGAATTGGACAGTTCCAAACCGAGGTGGGCGGCTTCATCTCTCAATTTGGTCATCTGAGTGACAGCGGCAATGATTTTTCTGTGCCCCCTTGGCGAGAAGATCCGGATCTAATCCTCACCCTGATTACTTCCTACGTACCAAAAGAGAGCCATGACAACGCAAGAGTTGGTTTGGAAGATCTTCCCGTCCGGGTTCCCCGGCATTGGTTATTGAGTCTATTCTACCAGCGGGCAAGAATGTATCATTACTACCGGGAACGAGTCAGCTCGGTTTACACATCGGGTTATGGTTTGTTCCGTGACTATTACTTGAATTTGGCAGATTTTTTCGTTCAAGAGAACTTCCTGAAAGATCGCGACGACATCTTTTATCTGCGCGACAAGGAAGTTCGCCTGGCTGCAGCCGGTATAGGCGACGGGGCGAAAATGGTGGAAGCGGTCGCTCAGCGGCGTTTGGAGATGGAGGAATACCGGGAGGTCGCCCTTCCCGAGGTGATCTTTGGTGATGAACCGCCTCCGCCTCTACAGCCCTCAGCGGGTAAACTGCGCGGATTGCCGGCCGCGGGGGGGATTTACACCGGGCGCGTAAGAGTCGTCAGCGGGTTGGCTGATTTCAACAAGGTTAATCGGGGGGATGTTATTGTCATCCCATTTTCCGATGTCGGCTGGACGCCTTTATTCAGTAAAGCGGGCGCGATCATCGCCGAATCCGGCGGGCTTCTCTCCCACAGCTCCATAGTCGCCCGAGAATACCATATCCCGGCTGTGGTCTCTGTCGAAAATGCTTGCGCCATGGCCAATAATTCGCTGGTAACGGTTGATGGTTACCTGGGTGATATTCTCATTCATGAAACCGATGAGGAGCTTGGAGAGAATCCTGAGGGCATGATTTAGAAACAGATAGGTC
>JAHEEY010000405.1 GCA_024640485.1 Chloroflexota bacterium
GCGTTGTTGAGCATCTCTTCGGAAACAGTTCCTTTGATTCGGGCGACCATGGTTACGATAGAAAAGGGGGAGCGGGTGAATAACCGCTCAACTGAAGTGGCTTCTCTTTGGTATTTGTTGGCTTCCAGATTCTCTGACATGATCTTCTCCTCTCCTGAGATTAAGCACTCAATGTGTGTTACTTCCTTCCCTTGCAGACAAGGCGATCTGCCGCTTTGGAGCCAAGCAACCGGGGGAGCGGATGGTTAAGGTGGGGTGCTCAGCTTGTTCGCAAGGTTTCCGGCTGAACTGGCAAATGCCTGATACGCCTGCCGGTGGCATTAAATATGGCATTGAGCAATGCCGGGATGACCGGCGGGACGCTCATTTCGCCAACCCCTTGAGGGACTCTATCGCTGGGCAGTGTATGTACCTCGATGAGGGGCATTTCATCAATGGTTAATATGGGATAATCATGGAAATTGCTCTGTTCTACCCGGCCATCTTTGAGGGTGATCTCTCCTTTCAGGGCGGCCGTCAAGCCGTAGACAATGCCTCCTTCCATCTGGGCAGCGACCATTTCCGGATTGATGACCAGGCCACAGTCAATGACGCAAACCACCTTATCAACCCGGACCCGGCCATCCTGCCTGACGGTGACCTGGACGACTTCAGCCACATGTGACCTGTCCCAGGTAGAGAAGGCGGCGATCCCCCGGCCCTGGCCGGAGGGCAAAGGCGTTCCCCAGTCGGCATTCAAGGCGGCCATTTCCAGGACTGGCTTGAGAGCGGCATACGTTGAATCTCCCAGGCGCATTTCCAACGGATCGGCTCCGACGGCGGCCGCCAGTTCATCGACCAGACATTCCCGCACGAAAGCGGGTGTCAGGTTCGTGGCGGAACGCCAAGCGCCGGCGGGCACCGCTGACAGCGAACGGCTGGCCTGCACCCGGAAGCGGCCCGGCGCTGCCGCCTCGGCGCTGACTTTTTGGTAGCTGAGTGGGTGGTAGAAGTCGTGCTGAATATCATCTTCGCGGGTCCAGATCAACTTGACCGGGAGTTTGACTACC
This sequence comes from Chloroflexota bacterium, assembly GCA_024640485.1. Lineage (GTDB taxonomy): Bacteria > Chloroflexota > Anaerolineae > Promineifilales > Promineifilaceae > JAHEEY01. The sequence goes on from JAHEEY010000405.1 coordinate 1,050, forward strand.
TGGGCGATCTGCACCGCTTCGGCTACAAAATCATCTTCCCGGCGCCGGCCAAAGCCACCCCCAAGCAGGGGGATATGTACGGTGACGGCGTCTGCCGGCAGTCCGGTGATGGTTCGGGCGCGCTGCTTGGCCAGGGCAGGGCGTTGGGTGGGCGCCCAAACTTCACAGAAATCATCGCCCACATGGGCCACGCAATTCATGGGTGACATGGTCATATGGGCGAGAAAGGGCATCCCGTAAACCGCTTCCACTGTCTGGGATCCGGCCGCATTTTGGATGGCCGCGGTCTGGTCGGTAAACCATTGGCGGGTAGCGTCGCTGTTTAAAGCGCCATTGGCCCCCTGGTCCCAACTGATGATCAGCCGCTGCTGCCCCTGCAGTGCCGCCCAGGTGTTGTCGGCGACCACGGCGACGCCGCTGTCGATGGTGAACACCTGGCGCACGCCCTCGACGGCCTCGGCCTGGCTGGTATCGACGCTGGCGACGCTGCCGCCAAAAACAGGGCAGCGAGCGACGGCCGCATAGAGCATGCCGGGCAGTTGGATATCGATGCCGAAGACCGCGCGGCCGTCTACCAGCCGGGCGTTGTCGATGCCTGGCTGGCTGGTGCCAATAAGACGGAACTGTTGGGGGTCCTTGAGGGTGAGATCTCTGGCGGCCGGTAAAGGGATCGCCGCCGCGATATCGACCAATTCACCATAGGGCAGCTGCCGGCCGCTCTGCTGGTGGACGACTGCCCCGTTTTCGGCATCACAGGCATCCGCGTCCACGCCCCAGATACCTGCCGCCGCGGCTACCAGCATCGTGCGAGCCATTGCCCCTGCCTTGCGCAGCGGCGCATAGCATTCGATGATGCTCAGGCTGCCGTGGGTGTCCTGGCTGCCGTAGCTGGGATCCGCCGGCGCTTGAGAGACGCGAACATCGGCCCAATTCGCGTCGAGTTCTTCGGCTACGATCATCGCTAATGCCGTTCGTATCCCCTGGCCCATCTCGGAACGGGGGACGGTGACTGTCACCACGCCGTTGTTATCGATCCTCAAGAATATGTTGGGCGAAAAAGAGGAGGTGGGATTGGGAGCCGCTTCTACGACTGGGGTTGAGTGGGGCGATGCCGGCTCGGCTGCCGGCCGGGGGGTGTTCTCTGAGGTGATGGGGCCAGCCGGCGAGTCCCCCGGCTGGGAGGTGGCTGCCGGCAGAGGGGTCGATGTCGGTGCGGTGGTCAGTTCCGGGGCATCCGGGGGAGGGGGCTGGCAACCAGGCAAATATATTCCCAGCACCAGCCCGGCGCCGGCCAAAGTCGAAACCTTGAGAAAATCCCGCCGGTTGATGTTTGAATTGGCGCTGACAGTACCCAGGGCAATGGCCCCAGTTATGGCCAGCATACTGGCCGCCATTTTCCGGGATGGGGGTGGCAGAACAACGATTGCGGCAGGCTCATGGTTTGCTGTGCCGCCTGGGCTGCTGCTGCTCCTTAATTGGGCGGCGGCATGAATGGCGCGACGGATGCGCTGGTAGGTGCCGCAGCGACAAAGATTCCCTGCCATCGCTTCGTCGATCTCCTGATCGCTGGGGTCGGGCCGGCTGGCCAACAAGGCCGCCGCCCGCATAATTTGCCCTGGCTGGCAGTATCCGCATTGGGGTACGTTTTCGCTGAGCCATGTCTGCTGCAGTGGATGGGGCCCGGAGATTGAGAGCCCCTCAATGGTCACGATCTCTTTGCCGGCGACGGAAGCTACCGGCGTCAGGCAAGCATGGACGGGTTGGCCATCCAGGTGGACGGTACAGGCGCCACACAGCCCGGCGCCGCAACCGTATTTGCTGCCGGTCAATCCCAGGATGTCGCGCAGCAGCCACAACAAGGGCATATCCGCCGCTGCGTCTACAGTTTGCTGCCGCCCATTGATAGTCAATGTATGAGAAGACATATTCCTCCCCCCATGGTCATTGTGAATACCATTCAATCGTGGTGAAATCCTGCCTGCTACTGCAGTCTAACATTTTTAGGCGTGGATGTCAGCACGAGCTGGCCGCTGCCGTAGGGAATGCAGTGGTTATTTTAGCGGTGTGATTGATGGCTGCCGGCCTAATTGGGGCGATAATGGTAGGGGCTTGGGCAGGAACAACTGTTACCCTGCCTGGGCATAAAAGGAGCGAGAGGATGATTGAACCGACTAAAGCGCAGCGCGCTCAACTGCATGATATCGGAGCTGGCGAAGCTGCTTTGGTGCAGTTCCTGGCCCCGAAAGAACAAGGGGCTTTCAAGCAATATCGAACCGTATCGGCAGGCGCGGTGGCTGAAGCCGGTGGGCGGCGAACGCATGATGTGGTCATCGATCAGACGCTTGCCGGGGGCAAGATGCCTTACCAGGCTATCACCGTGGACGTTTTCTCATCGAGTCTTTCGCTGCTCACTGGGTTTGAGGCGATCCAGGGTGAGCGGCAGGCCGCGGTGGCAGAGATTTACGGTTTGATCGTGCGGCCGGCGGCCAGGCTGCCCCGGGTGGTGAAACGATTGGGATTCCTGGCACCCCTGCTGAGCCGCATTTTAGGCACCACAAGAGAAAAAGAGATGGTGAATCTGGAAAGGACAGTCAATCCCAATACTGGCCCGGTGCCGGAAACGATTGCGGAAATGCGAAAATATGAGCAAACAACCCCTTTTTACATGATGAATCTGAATCGATACTATGGCAAAGCACAGACCAACGATGGCGGTGATATTTCTGGGGAGGAGGCATACAATCGTTACAGCAGACGCATCGTGCCTTATTTGATCAGTGTCGGCGGTTATCCTGATATGTTTGGGAATGTCCTGAGCCTGTTTGTGGGCGATGAAAACAGTCCCTTGTACGATGAATGGAGCGATTTCGCCATGGTGTATTATCCGTCGCGGCGAAATTTCCTTCGCATGATGAGCCATGCCCCCAGCAAGGGGGTGTTTCACCGAGATGCTGGATTGCAGCGGGCGATCTTGATGCCGAGTTCAGATGCCGATGGCGGACTCGGGCGTTCTGCCCGCCCTTGAACAACACCGCCATGGTTGAATCTCTAAAGGCCTATTGAGACGAAATGATCTGTTCAGGAAACAGATGGGTTCCGGCCTGCTACTGGAGGGCAGCGGTTGACTCCCTGACTACAAGTTCAGCTTTCAGCTGGGAGGGTGAGAGCTGCTGGCCGGTCAAGCGACCAAGGATCAGACGGGCGGCCTCAAGCCCCAGTTCCACGGCGGGCTGCCTGATGGTGGTCAGTGGGGGGATCATGTAGGCGGC
>JAHEEY010000406.1 GCA_024640485.1 Chloroflexota bacterium
GGCTGTTGGGTGCTGTCGCAGTCAGTGCCGGCGTTAGCAATATACAGAGCGGCGGCCTCATCAAAATCTCTATCGCTTTGTTCCTCTCCCCGGTGCTGGGCATCTTCATCGGCTACCTGCTCATGAACTTAACCCTTTTCCTTACCAGAGGAGCGACTCCTGGAATAAACCGATTCTTCAAAAGATCGCAGATGTTTACTGCCATCGCCCTTGCCCTTAGTCATGGAGCAAATGACGCCCAGAAGACGATGGGAATCATTACCCTCGGTCTCTTTGTTGAGGGCTCCATCGATAAATTCGAGGTGCCTCTCTGGGTTGTAGCCGTTAGCGCGGCCATGATTGCCCTGGGAACCCTGTTCGGCGGCTGGAGGCTGATAAGGACTTTAGGCGGTAGGATTTACAAAATTCGCCCGGTTCATGGATTTGTGTCCCAGATCTCGGGTGCAGCCATCATTTTCGGCGCGGCACTGCTCGGTGGCCCAGTCAGTACGACTCAGGTTATGAGCTCGTCCATCATGGGCGCCGGATCAGCGGAACGATTATCCAAGGTGAGATGGCAGGTCGGCTCGGAAATGCTGATCGCCTGGGTACTGACTATACCGCTGTCTGCGTTGGTGGCGATGATATTATATTGGCCCTTGAACTACTTCTTCGGCGGCTGAGATAGAAGCCGGGAACCCTTATTAACAGGAAGAATACTGATGATGGAATGGTTGACTCGATTCTTAAAACCGAAACAGAGTAATTTCATTGAGCTGCTGGTGCAGCAGGCCAAGTTCGCAATTGACAGCGTAGAGGCGCTGCAAGCATACTTCAAGAAGCAAAGCGAAAAGAAGAGTACCCAGGCTCGCCAGATCGAAAAAGACGCCGATGAGGTTCGCCGAATCCTGGTACACGAACTGCTGGACACCTTTGTCACCCCGATTGATCGCGAAGATATCTTCGCATTGTCGCGCGCCCTGGATAACTTCGTTGACTATGTATACACAACCGTTGAAGAGCTGGAGATTTTCGGAATATCAGCTTCAGACGATATCTATGAAATCGCGGAACTGCTTCATCAAATGGCGATCGAGCTCCATCTGGCTATGAAACGGCTGCTCGATCATCCAGGCGTGGCTTCCGAACATGCCCGCCGGGTCAAGTCGTTGGAAAACCAGGTAGAAGATACCTACCGCCGGCGATTGGCTGCCCTCTTCAGTGGGCCTGAGGATGTACATCATATTATGGAGATGCTGAAGATCCGAGAAGTGATGCGACATCTCTCTAATGCCGCCGATCAAGGAGATACCGCTGCCGATATCATCATGGACGTCGTGGTGAAGTGGAGTTAGGCCAGACTCTAGCGTGAGTGCGAAAAGTGAAATATCTCACCATTTCTTTTTCATTGCTGAAGGCTACTGCTGTCGGATGGAACCGCGATCGGGGGCCAATGCTGGCGGCTGCACTGGCATACTACACCATATTCTCGCTGGCGCCGCTCCTGGTTATTTCGTTGGCGGTCGCCGGGATGGTCTTCGGTGAAGCCGCTGTGGCCGGACAGCTGGTCGCCCAGACAGAGCTGATCGTGGGGCGTGACATCGCTCTCACCATCGAGAGCATCATTCAAAACGCGGCCAGATTGCAGAGCTCCAGCATCCTGGCAACTGTGCTGGGCTCCCTGCTTCTGTTCATGGGGGCATCAGGGGTCTTTAATCAGTTGAAGACGACTCTAAACATGATCTGGGGCATATCAATAAAGCCAAACGGGCGCAGCATTCCCAATATCATCAAGGCTCGTTTTTTGTCTTTTAGTATGGTGGTTGGCATCGGGTTTTTGCTGCTGACCTCAGTTGCCTTGAGCGTTGGATTGACCGCGCTGCGCCGCTACATGCTGTCTGTCTCACCCGCGCTGGTTCAAAACCTGCCCCGGCAGGATATCACCCTGGGGTTGCTTCTCCTGCCGCTGTTGTTCGCGATCATATTTCGTGTACTGCCCGATGCTGAGCTGGCCTGGCGTGATGTTTGGCTGGGCGCTGTGGTCACCGGGCTGCTCTTCATGCTGGGTGAGTTCCTGATCGGGCAGTATCTGACACACGGGAGTATCGGCTCCGCTTTTGGCGCCGCCGGTTCTGTGGTGGTTATCTTGGCCTGGATCTACTATTCCGCCTTGATCTTCACCTTTGGCGCTGAATTTACCAAGGTGTATGCCAATAGGTACGGCTCCAAAATCAGGCCGGCTGAAAATGCCCAGCTGTTCGTCAGAAGCCCAGTCCGCCAAATCGAGCCCATTCCTGCTCCTCAAGACGCGGTAGCGGTGCCTTCAAGCCTGCCGTCGCGCCAGCCAGAGCTGCCGTGGGCGCTGCCGCTGGCCGCCGGCCTATTGGGGCTGGCATCTGGACTGCTGCTTTCATATTTGACCGGCATCTTTCGGCGTGACTAAGCGCTACCGCCGGCACACATAGACGATCCATTCCTCGGCATCATACAGCGGCAGCCCATCCCAGGCCCGATAGACGTCAACTTCAGCGAAACCAGCCGTTTTCATCATGTCGATCATCTCTACTGCCGAATAGGTCTGGTCGCAGAGGGTTACCAGGTCAAGCTGACCGCTCTCCAAATGCAGGACTTGGAACCGCTCTATAGAGATCGCTCTCTCGCTATCCCAAAACCGTTCTCCCAAATGAAGAAACGGCTTGTCTCCCCACAGCCCCTGATCGTCGGTGAACCACCAGCTGCTGTCTTTTTTGTCGACTCGCTCTTGATTCAGCAGTTCGACGCAGAGAGCTCCGCCCGGCTTGAGAGATTGAGCCGTCTTCGTCAGCAGCTCCTTTGCCTCCTCCACCGTGAAAACCGCCAGCTGCCCATATATGAACGTCGCGGCATCGAAAGCAGCTTCGGGGAATGCCATCTCCCGCACATCGCTCAGGATGAATTGGCACTGGTCGGTGACCCCTTTGCTGGCGGCCAGTTCGACGGCGTATTCGATTGACGCGGGTCCGAAATCAATGCCGGTAACCTGCAGGCCCAGTCGGGCGAACTCGGTGGCGTAGAGTCCTGGCCCGCAGGTAATATCTAGTAATGCTTTCCCCGCCTGAAGCCCCAGCCGTCGCCAAAGCCAATCGATCTGCAGGGCTCGTTCCTCGTTGACACGAGACGCGGCGCCGTGAGATTGGTCCAAATGTTCCCGCAGCATCCTGCCTGAGAACAATGGATCATCCCATGGCAGATTGCCTCCCTGTTCCCATGGACGGGGCCTTGGGGGGCGGTTGTAAATACGCCGAAGGGAATCGCGAAATTGTGTATCCGTATCCATGACAGCTCCATTTTCAAGAAATTTCCAGGCTTCTACGCCGTTACCAAGGACGGTTGCCGGCGGTCCGCCAGGTCAAGCACTGCTGCGGTCGCTCCCAACTCAGCAGTGAGAACAACAGTGTCCGGTTACTGCGTCAGATATGCGCCCGCATTGGCAGACAGCAGCACCGATAAAGGGACAAACGTGAATCCTCGGGATTGCGCATCGCCAATGAAACGGTCAATAGTCGCCGGCATTTCTGGATGGTATGGGTGGGTGTAAAGGATTGAGCCGGGAAAGGTACCGCTGCGCAGCGTACTGCACATCGTTTCTTCAGATGCATCAACTGTGGTGTCAAGGGTAGAGCCGGTCCAGGTGACAGTCGTCCAACCCGATTCGAAGGTGGATAGGACGCTGTCACTGGTATAGCCGCCGTAGGGCGGCCGGAGCCATGGTTTGGTGCTCTGCCCTGTCAGCCCCACCACGATCTCCTCTGTACGGCGCAGCTCCTCGGCAATTTGTTCACTACTGAAGTCGCGCAGATTACTGTGGGAGTAGCTGTGGCTGGCCAGTTCGTGGCCTCGGCGGACGAATTCCTGAATCCAGTCGGGGTTTGCCTCTGCCCAGGCGCCGACGATGAACATCGTGGTTTTTACTTGGTGTCTATCTAGAATATCCAGCAGCGGACCAAGGTTTGCCGTAGAACCCTCGACGTCAAAACCAAGATGTATCAGCCCTAGTCCGGGATCGTAGCCGACCGTAATCATATCCGACTGGGCTCCTGGCCGGGGCCACGGGCCGGGGACAACCATCGTGGATTGCTGAACGTTTTCAACTTCTGCCAACGGGGAGCAGGGAAACTTGGCGACCAAAGGATTGACTGCTGTTGCTGTCGCGGTGGGAACAGCGGTTGGTGTCTCCGTGGGCACGGCTGTGGCGGTGAGCGTCGCAGCAGCGGTCGGTGTCTCAGGTGGTGACGGTGTCGGTGACTGTGTGAGCACGGCAGTAGGCGTGTTGGGCGGAAGTGAGACAGTG
>JAHEEY010000051.1 GCA_024640485.1 Chloroflexota bacterium
CGGGAAACGCTGCAGGTACTGTACAAGGAACACAGCATCGCCAACGTGCTGGATTTGAGCGTGGAAGAGGCGATGGAGTTCTTTTCCAGCATCCCCCGGATCAAACGCAAGCTGAAGACGATGATGGATGTCGGCCTGAGCTATATCCAGCTGGGACAATCAGCGACGACCCTCAGCGGCGGCGAAGCGCAGCGGATCAAGCTCAGCCGGGAGCTGTCCAAGATCGCGACCGGACGGACCATCTACATCCTGGACGAGCCGTCTGTAGGCCTTCATTCGCATGATGTCGCCAAACTGATCCATGCGCTGAACCGGCTGGTGGACAAGGGCAACACAGTGATCATCATCGAACACAATCTGGATATCATCAAGGTCGCCGACCATCTGATCGATGTCGGGCCGGAAGGGGGCGACCGCGGCGGTGAGCTTATTGCCGAGGGCACCCCGGAAGAGGTGATCCAAATTGCCCGCTCCTACACCGGCCAATATCTGAAACAATACCTGAACGGCAGTTCAAACAAATAGTTGAGTGCAGATTGGTGCGGGTCAGAGGTGTCGACCAATCGGACAATTTGATCCAAAACGTAAAACGGGCGGCTGATTCGCGAATCGGCCGCCCGTTTCTTTTGTTCTCACCGCAGCAATACAGGTTACTCCTCCGACAGCTCTCCCCGGAGGCTTTGGCCCATCTTCAGCTTAACCTCATCAACTAAATAACCAGCACTGAATAGATAGGCCAGTTTGGTCAAAGCGGCCTCGGCGGTCATGTCATAGCCGCTGATAACCCCTACCCTGGCTAAAGCGGAGCCGGTGGCGTATTTGTGCAGATTGACGGTACCCCGCAGACATTGCGTACAATCAACCACCACCACACCCCGGCCTATCGCCTCGGCTAATACCGACAAGAAGGTCGGGTCTCGAGTGGGCGCGTTTCCGGAGCCGTAAGTCTCCAGCACCAGCCCTTTCAGAGGCGGCTGCAGGATATTCTCCAAGATTTGGGCCGACATCCCTGGGAATATGCGCAGCGCACCGACTACCCCAGACTCATCGATCTCCTGTACCTGGACTGAACCTGTTTGGGCCGGCAGCCGGCGAATAAGCTGGTTGTTCAATTCGATTTCTATGCCGGTAGTGGCCAGCGGCGGGAAGTTGGGGGAATCAAAGGCGTCAAAGCCGTCGGCGTCCACCTTTACAGTGCGGCAGCCGCGAAACAGCTGGCTGTGGAAGTAGATGCATACTTCGGGAATGCTGTGTTCCGAACCGGCGATGATCAGCGAACTGATCAAGTTCTCCTGAGCGTCATTTCGCACCTCACACAGGGGGAGCTGAGAGCCGGTGACAATAACCGGCTTTGCCAGCCCTTCCAGCATGAAGGCAAGCGCTGAAGCGGTATAGGCCATGGTGTCGGTGCCGTGCAGGATCACAAAACCGTCGTATTGGTCATATTGGCGGCGGATGTCCTGGGCGATCTTGGACCAGTCAGCCGGGGTCATATTGGTAGAATCCAGCAGCTGCTCATATTCATGAATGACGAATTCCGGCAGGTCCGGATGGTCAAAGGCGGGGTTACCCTGCATCAATCCGGCAAGAAAACCAGGTGAAGGCTGGTAGCTGCCGTCGATCCATTTCATGCCGATGGTGCCGCCGGTATGGGCGATGTAGACTCTCTTTTTCATGCGGTTTCCTGGCCTGGTTGCTGTCTGAAAGATCAAAGGTTTGAAGCATGCCCATTGCGGGTTATCATCATGCCAAAAGAACAGGCTTGGAGGAATCCCAAATGGCATGGATCAATATGATCGCAGAGGATGAGGCGAAAGGCAAGCTTGCCGAAGCGTACCGGAAACTCAAGGAGCCTTGGGGAGGCGTGGATAACATCCTCAAAATCCACAGCCTCAACCTGCGCTCGCTGTGGGCCCATTTTGAGCTGTACAAAACGGTCATGGTAGGCCGCTCGGGACTCAGCAGGGCGCAGCGGGAGATGATCGCGGTGGTCGTTTCCGCTGTCAACAAATGCCACTACTGAATCGCGCATCACGGAGCAGGTCTGCTTCGATTAACGAAAGACCAGACGCTGGTCGACCAGCTCAAAGCCGATTGGCGGCAGGCAGAGCTGACAGCGGCTGACAGGCAGATGCTTACCTATGCGGTCAAACTCACCTTGACGCCTTGGGAGATGGAAGAAGCCGATGTCATCGCTTTGAGAACTGCCGGTTTCAGCGACAGCGATATCCTGGATATCAGCCAGGTCACCGGCTATTATGCTTATGTCAACCGATTGGCTGATGGACTTGGGGTCGAATTAGAAGATTTCTGGGAGGAAGCCGCCTAATTGCCCCGATCGGGCATTTCCTGCGGCCGTCCGCCTTCAAACACAAAACAGGCTGTTCTCTCGTGAGAGAGAACAGCCTGTTTATTTACATAATCAAATGATGCACATTGGCGGCCCTACTTGGTGTTCACCTTCGCCCAGGTATCCCGCAGCGACACCGTGCGGTTGAAAACCAGTTTTTCCGGCGTGGAGTCAACTGAATCTAAGCAGAAATACCCCTGACGCATGAACTGATAGCCTCGGCCGGGGACCGCTTCCGCCAGGGACGGCTCCAGCATGCAAGCGGGCAGCACTTCTATGGAATTGGGGTTCAGATTGCTGGTGAAATCCTGCCCATCCTCAACGTCTTCAGGGTTCTCCTTGGTGAACAGCGGCTGGTACAGACGGACCTCTGCGGCAACCGCATGCTTTGCTGAGACCCAATGCAAGGTCCCTTTAACCTTACGGCCATCTGGCGACTGCCCGCCGCGAGATTCAGGATCGTAGCTGCAGCGCAGCTCGACAACGTTGCCCTGATCGTCTTTGATCACTTCATTACAGGTGACGTAGTAGGCACCCATCAGCCGTACTTCACGGCCCGGAGCCAGCCGGAAGAACTTCTTGGGGGCATCCTCCATGAAATCATCCTGTTCGATGTAGATTTCCCGCGAGAAAGGCACCACTCGAGTCTCAGTATCATCTCGATCTTGGGGATGGGTCTTGACCTCGAACTCTTCCACCATCTCTTCGGGGTAATTCTCAACCACCAACTTCAGCGGCTGAAGAACGGCCATGGCCCTGGGGGCGTGCTCGTTGAGATCTTCACGAATGGCATGTTCCAGAACGCTGAAATCGATGGTGCTGTTGCTTTTGGCCACCCCGATGCGGTCGGCGAAGGTGCGAATGGATTGCGGGGTATATCCCAGGCGGCGGAAGCCAGACAGGGTAGGCATCCGGGGATCATCCCAGCCGGTAACATGTCCATCCTGCACCAGCCGCAGCAGTTTGCGCTTGCTCATCAGGGTGTAGGTAAGGCTGAGGCGGGCGAACTCAATCTGCCTGGGGTGAAAGATACCTATCTGCTCAATAAACCAATCATACAGCGGGCGATGGTCCTCAAATTCCAGGGTACAGATGGAGTGGGTGATCCCTTCGATGGAGTCGGACTGTCCGTGAGCCCAATCGTACATCGGATAGATACACCAGTCATCACCCGTTCTTTGGTGTGTGGCATGGAGAATGCGGTACAGCACCGGATCGCGCATATTAATATTGGGGGAGGCCATATCAATCTTGGCCCGCAGCACCCTTGAACCGTCTTTGAATTCGCCCACTTTCATACGATGAAACAGGTCGAGATTCTCTGCGGTAGTGCGGTCCCGATAAGGGCTGTTCTTCCCCGGCTTGGTCAAGGTGCCCCGGTACTCTCGAATCTCATCAGCCGTGAGATCATCAACATAGGCGACCCCATTTTCGATTAGCTTAAGGGCATATTGGTACAGCTTCGGGAAATAATCGGAGGCGTAAAACAGCCTGTCGCCCCAATCAAACCCCAGCCAGCGCACATCTTCGATGATGGCATCGATATATTCCTGCTCTTCTTTGAGCGGATTGGTGTCATCAAAACGCAGGTTCGCCAGCCCTCCGGGGTAGTCCTGGGCTAAGCCGAAGTTAAGGCAGATGGACTTGGCATGGCCAATGTGCAGATAGCCGTTGGGTTCCGGCGGGAATCTTGTGTGTATCGGGCCGGCAAATCGGCCGCTTTCCAGATCGTCGTTGATGATGGTCCTGATAAAATTGGATGGAGTGGTCTCTTCCGTACTCATAGTTTGATCTCCGTTGTCGCCTAGTGGTAGTTGTATCTAAGTGAATTCTCGGTCGTTCTGCTATCTTTGGCTGCCAGCTGACCTGATCAAGTGGGATTATGCGATACCGTACCAGGCATTGGCCTGGAAATCTTGATCGAAAGTCTCCTTATCGCCGGCAGCCTTGATCTGGTCACCCAGCGCTCTGGCCTGCTGATAATGCTGGACTGCTTCCTCTCGCCGGTCTACGGCCGCCAGGGCACGCGCCAGACATTCGTGGGCATAGGCTAGATCAAAATCCTGCATCTGATCACGGTGCGCTTCGGTCAATGCCATGCACCGTTGCGCATGATGGATGGCTCTCTGGCAGACATCCAGGGCAAGATAAGCCTTGGCAATGAGGTACTCAGCCCGCTGCTGATTGACGCCGGTGCCGATGTTTTGCCAATGGTAGCTGGACGCATAGACCGCATACAGCAGTTCGTCATCTTCCTGCTGCGTTCTAGTTGTTTTTTCCAGAAGCTGCCAAACCCTGCCGTTACTCTTAACAGCAAACTCCTTATGAGCTTCTTTCAGGGTGTATCTCTTTTCCAATTCGCAATGCTCCATCTCTCAGCTTCATTCAATCTCTCTGAACAGCCCACTCTTGACGGATTATCGCCGCCAGACAGACTGTATTCTGGAGTATAAACCGTAGGAACAGGAAAGGCAACGAGGGTCACGATCTACTCAGAAGGAACGGGGAACCGCGGCTGCTCAACCGTTTAGGCACATCCTGCAGGCCGATTTGTCACTGTTTTGTAATGATTGTTTCAGGCAGTCTTCATAAATAGACACTATGATACATTTCAATACAGTTCGCGGAGTGAGTCCCGCGCATTCAAGTAATCGTTTACCGCAATATCATTCGAGAAAGCCTTAATTCGATGGTTCGGCAACAGACGAACCGGCTTACCTTAATCATTAGAGAGACCGTCCATGTTGATAAAAACTAAGTCAGGCACTGAGATCCCCTCATCAGAAATCACACCCGAGCACATTTACCATTCCCGTCGTAAGTTCATGGTGGGCGCAGCCGGTGCCGCTGCCAGCACGCTGTTGGCGGCTTGCGCCCCCAGCAGTTCATCCCCTATCCCAGAAGCGACTGAGCAGCCGGCTGCAACTGCCGCCCAAGCGGCGACCTCAGCGCCGGCAGCAACGGCCAAAGTGGTTCAGATCAGCGCCAATGAAGACGAGTTGGGAGACGCGGTAAACAGCTTCGAAGATATCACCAATTACAACAACTACTACGAATTCACCACCGACAAGACCGGCGTAGCCTCTTTGGCGAAGAATTACCCCACCTCCCCCTGGCAAGTGGTGGTGGACGGGCTGGTGAAAAACAAACGGATCTATGACATGGATGATCTGCGCAGCCGGTTCGATCAGGAAGAGCGTATCTACCGACTGCGCTGTGTAGAGGCGTGGTCGATGGTCATTCCATGGATGGGCTTCCCATTATCCAAAATCCTGAACGAAGTGGAACCGCTGCCTGAGGCGAAATACGTCCGCTTTGAGACCGTCTATGACCCGGAGCAGATGCCGGGACAGAAAAGCCGCTGGTTCAATTGGCCCTATGTGGAAGGGCTGCGGCTGGACGAAGCGATGCATGATCTGACCTTGATGAGTACCGGATTGTACGGAAGAGATCTATTGCCCCAGAATGGGGCGCCGCTGCGACTGGTCGTACCGTGGAAATACGGCTTTAAGAGCATCAAGTCGATCGTCAAGATCGAACTGGTGGATAAGATGCCTACCTCTCTGTGGATGACCTCTGCCCCCAATGAATACGGTTTCTATGCCAATGTGAATCCGAACGTGGATCACCCCCGATGGTCACAAGGAACAGAACGGCGCATCGGCGAATTAGGCAGACGGAAGACGCTGATGTTCAACGGCTATGAAGAACAGGTAGCCTCGCTGTATTCCGGTTTGGACTTGAAGAGCAATTACTAGACGTACCAGGCAGTCCAGGCTGAAATTACCCTGGACTACGAGTTAACGGATTTAAGACTACGATGAAGCATGTAGATGAAAAAAAGCGCCGGCAGTTGGTCGGCAGGCTGCTGAAAATTGCGACTCACCTGGGCGCGATTTTGCCCCTGGCCCTGCTGTTTTGGGATTACCAGCAATCAAATTTAGGCGCGGATCCGGTGCGGGAAATCACGCTGCGGCTGGGGAAGAGCACGCTGATCTTGCTGATGCTGACCCTGGCGGTAACGCCGGTGCAGATCGTGTTGGGGATCAAGCAGATCGGCCCCCTTCGCCGGCTGCTGGGGCTTTATTCCTTCCTGCACTTGTGCCTCCACCTGCTTTCCTTCGTCTGGCTGGATTACCTGTTTGAGTGGTCCTTCATCGTCGACGCCATCATTGACCAGAAGTATGTACTGGTCGGCTTCACCGCCTTCTTGCTGATGCTGCCGCTGGCGCTGACGTCAACCAACTGGTCGATGCGCCGGCTGGGCAAAAAATGGAAGCAGCTGCACCGGCTGAGCTACGTGGCGGGGATATTGGCAGTGGTTCACTTTTTATGGCTGGTGAAGAACGTTTATACGGAGCCGCTGATTTACGGCGCCATATTGCTGCTGCTGCTGCTGGTCAGGAATCGCCGCGTCAAACAACGCATCCTGGGGTGGCGCCGCAAAGCAAAGCGGGCAAAAGTTGGCGTCACAACTTCTGCCCACTGAAAATGCAGCAAATGCCGTCAAGTCACGGAGGTAAGTCAACTACCGCTGCTGGCTCTACAGGACTACGCCTCCGCCCAACATTGGCGGCACAAATCCACAATCTGCTCGGTTTGCGCTGGTTCAAGCGCTACCTTGGGCGAATTCGCGTCAACCGTATCCCGGTTCTCTACGATCAGAACCACCGCGTCTTCGCTCAGGGCATGGTGGTGCCAAACCCCTCGTTTCACGTTGTAGACCTTCAGCGGTTCCATATCCTCGGCATGAATGGCGGTCACGTGTGCGGCGCCTTCTCCCAGAAGCAGGATACAGCGACCAGCCAGAAGCACGAAAACTTCATCAGTCTCATCGTGCCGCTGCATGTCGGCTATTCTGTCCGGCAGCAGCCCCTCTTCAAATCGCAGAATGGCTACCCGCCAGTTTTGGTAATCGACCAAGGGCATGTAGCCTTCAGCAGTATATGAACGAATCTCCAGCAATCTCTCGTCTATAGACATGAAACTTTCCTTCTTGTAATAAATAGCTCACTATAGCTGCCCAAGGAGGGTTGGCGCTCTCCTAGTTCAATCGTGATCGGCTGCCACAGCGGGCCGATCCTCTGCCTGGGCGCCCATCAGCACAGAGACCGAATGCGTCTTGCCATCCCCAAAAATCGGCAGCACATTGCCCTGCAGCGGCTCCCCGTCAACAACAATCTCCTGAATGCCGTGGCTGACATGCTCAGGGTTTCGAACATCAATCTCATACCGGGCGCCCCTGAAATCACGCCGGACCTTAAAGCTTGACCAGTATCGGGGGATACAAGGATCGATCATCAGGCCGTCATAGGCAGGGCGCACCCCCAGGATGTACTGGGTGCCCGCCTGATAAGCCCATGAAGCTGTGCCCGTCAACCAGCTGTTGCGGGCCACACCGAACTGAGGGTGCTCGTCTCCCAAGATATTTTGGGCGTATACGTAGGGTTCACATTCATACTGATCAATCTCATCATTCTTAATTACCGGATTGATCTGATTGAAATATTCGTAGGCCCGATCCCCGTTGCCCATCTTGGTCTCGGCAATGATGACCCAAGGGTTGGCGTGAAGAAAGATGCCGCCGTTTTCCTTGGCACCTGGCGGGTAGGTCGTCACCCCGCCCTTATTGGGATCATAGCCGTCATAGCCAGGCCAGCTCAGTTTGATACCCTGGCTGGTATTCAAATGAGTGTAGACCGAATTCAGCGCCTTTCTGGCCCGCTCCGGCGAGGCGAACCCAGAAAGCACCGGCCATGATTGGCCGTTGGCAAAGATCTGCCCCTGCTTGTTGACATGGGAGCCAATCGGAGAGCCGTCGGCGTCAAAATAACGGACATACCACTCCCCATCCCAGCCATGTCGGTTCACTCGCTCCTGCATTGCCTTGTAATAGGCCATATATTTGGCCACCTTGACGACTTCCTTCAACTCGCTGGTCAGCTGGATCAACTCCCGCAGCGCTACGCCGTAGAGATTAGCGGTAAACAGCGACTCTGCCCCAGATCGTAGATTGACGGTATCGTTCCAATCGGCAAACCCAGCCAGCGGCAGCCCGTTCTGGCCCACATCTTCTCTGGTGAACTCAATGGCCCGGTCCATATGGTCCAGCACACTGCCCAACTCCAGGGGCGCGCCGTCATCATCCTTTTCGTAGAAGGGGACCTGCATATCAAGAAAGGCGAAATCTCCCGTCTCCTTCACATAGGCGGTCACCGCCAAGATAATCCACAGATGGTCATCGCTGTAGTAGGCGGGGATATCTTCACCACCGCCGGCCTCACCGATTGTAGCCACCATGGTCAATGGATTGAACTGGTGCATCGCCGATCCATTTTGGCGCTGCGTGTGGAGCATCTGGTGAATCAGCGCTCTCCCCTCTTCCGGCACACTGGCCAGGATACCCAACACATCCTGGGAACTGTCCCGGAATCCAATCCCTCTGGCGCCAAAACCGAGCTGATACAGCGAAAGATAGCGGGACCAATTCTTGGTGATGTAGCATTGGCGGGGGTTGTGGAGATTCAGGATGCGGTTGAAATTAACATCGGGAGTGGCGCATTGGTATTTTGAGAGATACCCCTCCCAGAACTGGCCCAATTCCTCAAGGGCAGCTTCAACTACCCGTTCGCTGCGGTATCGTTCAATGGCGGGCAGCGCTTCTTCGACGGAAGCGGCTTGTCCCAGCTGGGTGATCAGGCGCCGGCTCTCGCCTTCCTCCAAGCGGCCCAGATGATGCAGCAATGCGGCGATATTATCACCTCGATGCGCTTCCGAATTCTCCAGATCCGGGTTCTGCAAGCTTTCCGGGTCTGCCCAGCTGCCGAACTCATTGAATCCCAGAAACGTCCGCCGATCTGTGTCAAAAGAGGCTACCGGGTAGTTTGAGGTGTAATAGTTGATGCCAGTATCCTTCTTCATAAATGGATATTGACATAATATGGTAAATCCCCCCGGCTGTTCAATGGCCCGGCTCTGCATCGTTTGGGGGACCCAATCCGCATTGGTAAACTGCTTCAAGGCATCGGGGTGGGAATACTCTATCACCGGAATCGCATCGATCTCCATCACTTCATCGTTGAGATTGGTGATGGTGATGTCTTGAATCAGCCGGTCGCCATTTAAGGGGACGAAGTAGAGGATCGAGGTGCGGATGCCGTACATCTCGGTGTCAATGCGGGTATATCCAGTGCCAACATGACAGACATAATCATCACACTCATCCATTGTCGGTACCACAAGCGGGGCAAAAACATGATACCGGCCCTCTGCCTTGATCCGCAGGTACAACGTAGCGCCCTTAAAGTCGGAGGCGGGCAGCTGTGGGATATATTTGGTGATCCGGTTGAGTGCTGGATCTCCTTTGCATATCAGCAGCCCACCGGTCTGGTTGACAAATCCACCAAACTTCAAGGTACCCAGGTAGTTGATCCAGGTCACCGGTGTTTGCGGGTCGGTGATTACATATTCCCGATTGGGATCATCAAAATAGCCGTATTTCATCCATTACTCCGTCAATGCCGCGATGCGTAAACTGCTCAGCTGGCGCCGTGCCAGCAGATAGATATGTGATCAGCCTCTAGCCTGCCGACATCGCCACAAGTATCGCTCATTTTCGCCCCGTGAGCCGTAAATTCGCTGAAGGTCTACAAAGCGGCGTTGACTGACCTGAACGCAGGCCGGCCGTACCAGCTTCCATCAACCTCCCAAAGCGGCTTCCACGGTCACACTCTTGCGGCCATTCCCTGGGAGCGGCACAACATTGTCCGGATGCGGCTGTCCGTCAACTGCCAGCGTCACCTTGTTTCCCCTGCCGACCCGCTTCACCGAAATGTCGAAGACCACATCTCGATAACGGCGAGAAACAGTGAAACCATCCCATGCTTCCGGAATCACCGGCGCGATCATCAATCCGCGATAGGTGGGGCGTATCCCCAAGATCCATTGAGTGATAGCGACATAGTTCCATGCCGCGGTCCCTGACAGCCAGGAATTCTTGGCTTCACCGTGGGTGGCGGCATCTCTACCAGCGATCATCTGGGCGTACACATACGGCTCCGAGCGGTGGACTTCGCTGATCGCCTCTCTAGCTGACGGATTGATCCGCTGATAATAATCGAAGGCCCGGTCCCCATCCCCTACCATGCTCTCGGCAATCATGATCCAGGGATTGGTATGACAGAAGATGCCGGCATTCTCTTTGTAACCTGGGGGATAGGAGGAAATTTCGCCCAGGTGGAGATAATATTGGGAATAGGCAGGCTGCTGAAGCAGAATGCCGTGGGGCGTCGCCAGCCGCTTTTCAACGGCGTCTAAGGCCAGCCGCGCATATCCTTGCTCAGCACCGATGCCGGCCATCACGCAGAACCCCTGCGGTTCTATGAAGATCTGCCCTTCTTGACAATCTTTAGAACCGACCTTGTCTCCGAAATCATCATATGCCCGCAAAAACCACTCCCCGTCCCAACCTTGCTTCAGGGTAGTCACCTCCATCCGGGCGGCGGCGTCCAGATATCCTTGAGCCTCTTCGTCCAAACCCCTCAGCCGGGCCAAATCTGCCATCTCCTTGGCCGCCAGCACAAACAGTCCGGCGATGAACACGGATTCCGCCACCTTTCCTTCTCTGTTGGTGGTAGTTTGGAATGACTCGCCTGGCTCGCTGGAAAAGGTGTTGAGGTTCAGACAGTCATTCCAGTCGGCCCGGCCAATGAGGGGCAGATCGTGGGCGCCCCGACGATCCAATGTGTACTGGATACTGCGGCGCAGATGCTCATAAAACGGCCGTTCACTGCCCGGCACATTGTCGAAGGTGACCGGTTCTTCCAGGATGGTAAAGTCGGCCGTCTCCTTCAGATAGGCGGCTGCTCCCAAGACCAACCAGAGAGGATCATCGTTGAAGTTGCTGCCCACGGCATCATTCCCCCGTTTGGTCAGCGGCTGGTATTGATGATAGGCGCCGCCATTTTCGAACTGGGTAGCGGCGATGTCCAGAATGCGCTGCCTGGCCCGTTCCGGCACCATATGGACAAAACCCAACAGATCCTGATTGGAGTCCCGGAAACCCATCCCCCGGCCGATGCCGGACTCAAAGAATGAGGCAGAGCGGGACATGTTAAAGGTCACCATGTTCTGGTAGGCGTTCCAGATATTGACCATGCGGTTGGTATGTTCATCTGGGGAGTCCACCTGGTAGATGTCTAGCATCCGCTCCCAATACAGCCTCAGCTCAGAGAAGGCAGCGGCGACATTATCAGGATCCAGGTAACGGGCGATCACCGGTTTCACGGTCTGCTTGTTGACCGTTTGAGAACCCGGCGGATCGAACTTCTGATCCCTGGGGTTCTGGTGATACCCAAGCACAAAGATGACCTGCCGTGATTCACCTGGGGCCAGCGAGAGCTTGACATGATGGGAGCCAATGGGCGCCCAGCCGTGGGCGATTGAATTGCCAGAAACCCCAGCGGCGACCGCCTGAGGGTTATCCCACCCGCGATAGGGGCCCAGAAACGCCTCCCGCTGGGTATCAAACCCAGCCAGCGCTTCCGAACAAGCGAAATAAGCGAAATGGTCCCGCCGTTCCCGATATTCGGTTTTGTGATAGATGACACCATCTTCAACCTCCACCTGTCCAATGTTCAGGTTCCGCTGATAATTGGTGGCGTCATCCATGGCGTCCCACAGGCAGAACTCCAGACTGGAAAACAGCGACAGCTCAGCCGGCTGTTGGCGCTGGTTGGTCAGCTTCACAGACCAGATTTCCAGATTCTCTTTTAAGGGAACGAAGTAGCGGATGTCCGATTCCACCTGACGGCTGCTGGCGCTGATCACGGAATAACCCAGCCCATGCCGGCAGCTGTACTCCTGAAGATCGCTGCGGACCGGCTGCCAGGTGGGCGACCAGAAATCGCCTGTCTGGTTATCACGCAGATAGAGATAGCGCCCGCCCAGGTCTGACGGGACATTGTTGTAGCGGTAGCGCGTGAGACGGCGAAGGCGAGCGTCCTGGTAAAAGGAGTAGCCGCCGCCGGTGTTGGAAATCAGCCCGAAGTACGCTTCACTGCCCAGATAATTGATCCAGGGCAGTGGCGTATCCGGGCGACTGATTACATATTCCCGCCGAGTATCATCGAATTTACCAAAACGCATCGAACATCCTTTCGAGACAACTAGAGCAGTCCCGGGTTAATCAACCAGATTCCCCCACCATTTCATCAAGTCATTGGACGGTGGCGGCGAAGCAGCAGCCGGGGCACGCCGATGCCGCCGGCGATTGCCCCCACGATGAGAATAGTCTTGACCAGATTAAGAGCGGTCTCCGCTACTAATCCCTGATCCGGCACCGCATGGCTGGTCACCAGAGTCAATACCCCGATCATGGTCCTAAACGCCAGGGCTCCCGGCACCAACGGGATCACCCCAGGTATGATGAACACCGGCGCCGGCGCCCGCCATCGCTTTCCTGATGCGACGCCCAGGAATGCCACGGAGATCGCGCTTAACAAAGTCGCCGCTTCGACACTGGCCCCACCTAAATCGACCAGCGTTGACCGGACCAAATAGCCGGCAGTCCCGCAGGCTGCGCAGGCAAACAGTGCCCGCAGGGGCACGTTGAACAATATGGCAAAGCCCAACGCCGCCACTCCCGCCCAAATCCCATTCTCAATCAGCACTGCCCATGCAATTGGTGTACTCATCTCTTGGTCACCCCGTCAACCTCAATGCTAACAGCAAACCCAGGGAAATCGCCAGAATGATCAAACCGCCGTAAACGCCTCGAGCGATACCAACGACAGTGTGTCCTTTAATCAAATCCTCAACCGCGTTGATGAATGGGACTCCCGGGACCAGAAACAGAACTGATGCCGCAATCACCACATCCGGATCCTGGCTCAGATGAAACGAGTTGAGGATGCCGCCAATCAGGCCGACAACGGAAGCGGAAGAAAGGACCGAAAACAGCGAGTTGAAATCACGACGGTTGAGTTCTTGACTGCTGAAAATGCCAACGGCAGAAAGCATCAAGGTGAGGCCAAATGCCGGCCAGTCTCCCCCAAACAGCCGGCTGAAAGCGGCACAGGCCAGCCCAACCATCAGGATGGTGAGGCGGCGGTTGTAATGGCGGGGCGCGCTGCTGATACGCTCCAACTCCTGCCGAACCTCCAGGCGGTCACATTTTCCCTCGGCAACCCGGTGAGTCACGTGACTGAGGGCAGCAACCACGGTCATGTTGACGCCGCCGCGCCGCCGCACTCGGCGTATCTTGGTGCGAAATTCCCCCTTGCTTTCATGTGTCACCAGGATAGCATTATGGGAAACCAGCACATCGCCCCAATCACATCCCAGGCCGGTGCCGAACGACCGTACGGTCTCCTCCACCCGGAGGCTTTCAGCCCCATTGTGCATCAGCAGTTGTCCGGCCCACAACGCCAGATCGACAACGTCAGTCAACGCCTTCCGACCTAGCGGCGGCTTTGGCACGTCAGCGGGCGGCACCATGTCGACTGCGATATCCTGTTTTGCCTTGCGGAACCATTTCATATCAAACCATCCCTGATTATCGCCTTACACGGGCTCCAATATTGGGCGACGGGCACGACCCGATCGCAGCGCGCCCCCGGTTGTTCCCCGCAACGCATTCCTGCTACTCATACGACGCGATACCGGCGCGAAAGGCATCTTCATCATCATTCTCAACACCAAACAACGCCTCCTGCAGGGCAAAGGTGCCGTGGCAGAATCGGATACGCTCCCAGAATTGATCCGACATCGGATAGGTCTCGGCCATCTTGTGGACAAATGACTCGCCGTACCACAGCAGTCCAGCAAGATCACAGGCAGGGTCACCCAAAGTTGTACTGCCAAAATCGATGATGCCTGAAATCTCTTCGGCAGCCGGGTCAAACAGGATATTGCTGCCCCCAAAGTCGCCATGCCTTAGGAGGGGCTCATAGCTGAAGTTCACGGGGTTCTCCAGATAAGCGCTGAAATGCCGCTGCACCTGTATGCGGGCATCCGGCCTCATGTGAGGGAACAGTTTACGGCGCATCCTCTCGAACATCTCGGACCACCTCTGCTGGGTATCATCAACCAGCATGTCCGTAATAGACAGCTGATCAACCGGCAGCTGGTGCAGTTGGCATAGAAATGTTGCCAGCTGACGGGCGATATTATCAACCCTTTCCTGATCGACCACGGCAGCCAGCGTCTGCCGCCACAACGGCTCACCATTGAGCATCGGATACCCCAGGAAGGATTCGCCGACGCTGTCTGAATCCAGCTTCAGGTATTTCGGCTCGGGAATGCTCAGAGATATGTAGGGGCGAATCGCCTGCAGCAGCTCGGCTTCGCGTCGCAGCTGGGCCACGCCTTGAGCATATCTGGGAAAGCGGAAGATAATCTCTTGGTTGATGATCAGAATGTCACTATTCTGCCCATTCTTATTCCACTGAACCGATTGGATCTCTAGCTCAGGAAACGCACTTTTCACAGCAGATTCGTAAGTTGACAGCATCATTTACTTTTCCAAGGTATGGCATCACTCGTAGGGATGCGCACTGACTAACTAGATGTAGATCGCTGGCAGTATGAGTGTGCTCGATCTTCATCAGTGGAAGAGGCGCCATCCTGCAAAGCGACCCTTTGCCTCTGGCCTCCAGAATGATGCGGTTGATGTTGATGAAGAAGCCAGGAAGAAGGTCGCCCGTTCAGGCAGCATGGGCCAGGTTTCCGATACAGGTCGAGTATCGCACATATCATCCCTGCCTACGGCTGCCGCAAACACAACTCATATGAACCGACACCGCCAATGATATCCATCTCACCGCAGTGGGACCAGGACGACTCGACCAGGTTTGAGGCTGGCCGAATGGGCCGACAAACCCGGCAATTCCTGAGCGGAACCGTTCGGCCAGGAAGCGCTATCGGCGTCGAGGCACTGGCCCGCCGTAGAGCCACCAATAATCATCAATAGGATA
>JAHEEY010000407.1 GCA_024640485.1 Chloroflexota bacterium
CCGAGGTGCCGCCAACGGCAGCGCCGATTAAAAGCGCCGCAACGGCCAGCTTGCCGCCAATTACCTCGCTCCCCAGCGCTGCAGTGACAGCACCATCACCAACTGAGACGGCGACCTCGATCCCGGCAGTGCCGACAGTAACCCCGGAACCGTCGCCGCTGCCCACCAAGCCTTTGGAATACAGCTGGCCCCCGGCAGCGGCGGCAAAACCAGCGTTTACCCAAGAACCAGCCACTGCGGCTGAGCAGGAGGTTTTCCAGCTGCTGCAAGGCTTCCAGGCGGAGCCGAAGGACCCGTATGGCCTGGCCAGCGATTACGGCCGGCTGCGGCCGCTGGGGGATTCCGACCCGACCGTCGACGCCGCCCCTCCATCAGTGGGATCGCGGCAGATGTTCACCATTTCCAATATCGACACCAATGTCAATGTTCAAATTGAAGCGACCCTTTTGGACATCGGGGAACACGCCTATTTCTGGTTTGATACCAGCCCGGGACTGACCAAGCCGTCTGACTCTCAGCTGGCCACGGCGAAAGCGGCCTTCGATGAGATATACGACCAGAGTGTGGTCTATTTCGGCCAGGAGGATCGGCCCGGAATCGATAATGACCCCCGCATCCACATCGTCAACGTCTCCCCGATCACGGTGTGCGATGTCACCGAAACCAACCTGGGCAGCTGCGGCTTGCTGGGGTATGTCAGCGCCCGCGACACGCTGCCGGCGACGGTCAATGTGCATTCCAATGAGCGCGAGATGTTCATCATGAACGGCAGTGCCTTTGGATCCAGCCGCTATGTCGATGTCCTCGCCCATGAGTTCCGCCACATGATCGAAGCGAATTACGACACCAACGATCTTGATTGGGAGGTGGAAGGGTCGGCGATGCTGGCGGAAGATCTACTGGGCTTTTCAACCGATCCGATAGCCCGGGCCAACTGGTTCCTCTCTAATCCAGACCAGCAGCTTAACCGCTGGACAGATGGGAACACCATGCCGTACTACGGCCAGGGGTATCTCTTCAACCGGTATATCTTCAATCGGCTTGGGCAGGAACGGTACCGGGAGTTCGCCACCCACCCCGCCGACGGGCTGGCGGCGATTGATGCCCTCGCCAGCAGCTATCAGCTCCCGTTTGACGGCTACAGCTTGTGGTTGGAATGGCTGGTGGCCTTAGCGGTGCACAATGAGCCCAACGCGGACAAGAGCACTTTCCTGGGCCCAGGGATTGACACGGTCACGATGAATGTGCTGGAGCCCTCTTTGGCGACAACCACCGCCAGCGTCAGCCAATTCGGCGCCGATTATTATCAGCTGTCAGGCCAGGGCACTTTAACCATTGCCGGCAGCAGCCTGGTGCCTCTGTGGGAAGTCCAGCCGGCGTCTGGGGAACGCATGTGGATGGCCCAGCGGGCAAACTACAGCAGCATGCGCCTCACCCGCAGCTTCGACCTGAGCGATGTGGACACTGCCACTTTGAACTACCAGGTATTCCATGAAATCGAACGGGGCTATGATTTCGCCTACGCCTCCGTTTCGGCCGATGGCGGAGAGAGTTGGCAGCCGCTGGCGGCGGCCAATATGCAGGGAGCCACTGCTGGTGACGATCCCGGCGAAAGCGCTCTGGCGGAACGTTTCTATACCGGAGACAGCGGCAGCTGGCTTGCGGAGCGGATCGATCTCTCCCCGTTCGCTGGGCAGCAGATCCTACTTCGTTTCGAGTACGTGACCGATCCGATTTTGACGTTTAGCGGTATCGCTCTGGACAATATCAGCATCCCTGAGATCGGTTTTTATGATGGCGCTGAAAGCGATGAAGGATGGAGGGCGGAGGGCTTCATCCGGGCAACCGGATATGTTCCCCAACGATGGTCCTTTCAGCTGATCAGTTTTGACAAAGGGTACCCAGAAGTACTAGTTATCAGCCTTGACGAAAACCATACCGCTTCGCTAGAATTAGGCTCCAACAGTCAGGTTCGGGGACCGGTTCTTATCGTTTCCGCCGCCGCTCCTTTTACGCTCGAGGTGGGACAGTACAAAATAGCGTTCAAATAGAGTTTTGGGGCCGCCGAAGGCCAATTGTTAAGATTTCGCAATTTCATCATTACATAATTATTGACCGTTTGCGAGTCTTTGTATTACTATACGTACATGGTGCAAAACAGTTCTCGCGGAAATTCCTCTCGGTTTTTTGCTCTGGTGAAGGGCGCTTGGGTCAGTATCGGCACCAAGATCGTCCTGCCATATTTCCTGCTGACCCTGTTGGTGGCGGCTGTAGGCGCGTATATCGTTACCAATCTGGTGACTAGTACGCTGCAGGAGCGGATCGACAATCAGCTGGTCAGCGCCGGCAAAGTAGTCTCCGAAGACCTGGTAGACAGTGAGCGAGCCCGGCTAGAATTAATGCGTGTGGTCTCCTTCACCGATGGCGTTTCCGATGCCTTGGCTAACGGAGATCACGAGGCCTTGGCGGCGATAGTTCCCCAGATTGCCGCCAACAGCGATGCCGACACGTTAATTCTGGTGGACCGCACAGGTCTTGAAGTAATGGGTTGGAATCGGGCAACACTGCTCCGAGAAGAGGCGATCAGCGCAGGCGGCGATTTCTCCCAGGTCGAAGATGTAGCGCTGGTGCTGGACGGTTATGAAGATGCGATCGGAACCAAACGGGCCTTCTTGGGTGAGACTGCCGGCGGATATGTGTTGTATACCGTTGGCCCTGTTTCGCTAGAAGACGAGATAGTTGGCGCGGTACTGGTGGGCCACGCGCTGCGAGAACTAGTCGTCAGCCTTTCTGAAAGCGCCATTACCCGGGTCACTTTGTATGACAACCAAGGGCATGTCATCGAGACCACTCTGGGGCTGAACCCATCTGCCGCCAGCGGCCAATTGGATGAATCGTCAGATTTATACCCTTCGGTCATTGAAGCGCTTCTGGAATCTCCAGAGCAGTACAGCGTAATAACCGCCGGTGCGGCTAACAGCGTGCCATTGCGCACGGTAGAAGTACTCAACCAGGATTATCAGTTGGCTTATGGCGATTGGCGCTTGAGAGATCAATCTTATGGGCTGTTCAGCGTCGCCCTGCCCAACAACTTCATCGTCAGCGCTGCGACTGTGAGCCGCGGCCGGCTGAGCATTCTATTCTCGGCAGCGACTATCGTTGTCTTTGCCATGGGTTATTTTATCGCCCGGCGCATCACCCTGCCGCTGAATCAACTGGTGCGAACTTCCCGGGCAATCGCTCAAGGACAGCTGGAGGAGCGGACCGGCATCCAGCGCGGTGATGAAATTGGCACCCTGGCAGCTTCCTTCGACCTGATGACCTCGCATTTGGCGCAGCGTAATCGGCAGTTGGAGGAACAGGCCAGCGAGCTTGAGGCGATCCTGCACAGCATTGTTGACGCCGTCATCGTCCTCGATGACAGCAACCGGGTTATCTCTTTCAATCCGGCAGCGCAGATGATCCTTCCCCATACGCTGGGCGAAGATGCCCTTGCTTCCAATGGGAATCCTGCCGCCGATGACCTGATGGTCGACGAACTCAAACTGGAAGACTTGCTGGCGATTGATTCCTCCCTGGGTGCGCAGCGCTTTGAAATCGGCAGCCGGGTATTCGGTGCCTTGGATGCGCCGGTTAACACCCCAGACGGGCAGCAAGTGGGCCGGGTGATCGTCTTGCGCGATATCACCAGAGAGGCGGAAGTAGAACAGCTGAAGGATGGCTTTATCACCAGTGTCTCTCATGAGCTGCGTACACCGCTGACCTCAATCAAGGGATTCATCGATCTGCTGATAGTATCCGGCTCCGATCGGCTGGGCGAGCAAGGGCTGCAATTTGCCAAAGTCATCAATGACAATACCGACAAGATGATGGAGCATGTCAATAAGCTCATTGACATCGCCGAAATTCAGAGCGGCACCCTGCAGCTGAGGCGCCAACGAGAACCATTTGTGAGAATGGTGACGGAAACAACCACCTTTTGGGAAGCGAAGATGCAGGAGAAAGGGCTGGAATTGACCCTGGATGTGCAGGACCAGGATCTGTGGGTACACACAGATACGGTTCGATTTGTCTGGGCGGTGGACAATCTACTGCGCAACGCCCATGACTACACCTTGAAAGGCTCAGTAACAGTTACGGTTTATAGAGACGGGGATGAAGCATGTGTAGATATCACCGACACCGGTGTAGGCATCAGCACAGCCGATCAGCCGTTCCTTTTCAGCCGCTTCTTCCGAGCACATAATCGAGAGACATTCAACGTTCCTGGCATCGGTCTTGACCTCTATATCGTACGCTCT
>JAHEEY010000052.1 GCA_024640485.1 Chloroflexota bacterium
GGCCGTAACAGATGCCGTCGGCGCCGGCGCCAAAATGGCGGTGGCAGACGATCCGGGCCGTTTCGGCGGTCAGGGGGACATCAAAATAGGCTGGATCAATCACGATCATGTCATTGCCCATCGCCTGGTACTTGTGGAACTGAGATTGCATCAAGTTACCTCTTCTGTCTTAGCGACGGCGGCTGCTTCCCATCGAACTGCTGCGCCGCGAACTGCTGCGGGAGCTGGAGCGATGAGATGACCGGCTGCTGCTGGATGAGCGCGAACTGGAAGAACTCCGGCTGCTAGCCCGGCTGGAGCTCCGCGAGCTGGAGCGGTAGCTGCCGTAAGAGCTGGTTCTGGACAGAGTTGCTGCCGCCGCTCGTCTCGATGCCTGCTGGCTGCTGATCGCCTGATCCGCCTTTCGCTGTGCTTCCAGGGCTGCCTGCTGGGCCTCATTCGCCTTGGTGATCACTTCATTCAGGGCGGTTCGGGTTGGATTCTGGGCATTAATTGAACTAGGGCAGCTCTGCAAGGCCCGGCTCAGGGCTAGCTGGCCTGACGCACCCGCATCCCGGTGGTTGACGCGCTGCGCGGCCGCGCTGATAGCTGCCTGGGCCCGCTCGATCTCCGCTTCGCTTTGGGCCTGGAGATCGGCATAAGAGCGGCGATCCTCCTGGACCCGCTGTTCCGCGGCTTCGGCGGCTCGCCCGGCCGCATCAAAGGCGTTGATGGCGGTGGTAAGCGCCTGGACCAGCTTCAAATCTTCCAGAGACCTGGTTGCGAGCAGCTTCTGGCGGGCCGATGCCATGGCGTCATTCATCTGCCGCAGCAGCTCGTGCCCTTCTGATGTCTGTTCCTGAGGGGACAAGGACGCTCCCGCCCGATTGGCTGCCGGCACCTGTGCTTCCAGCTGATCATTGACCTGGGACAATTCCCCCTGCAGCTTGTTGATTCGCTGGACTTGTTCTTGAGCGCTGGCAGAAGCCTCTTGGGCCAACTTGCGGCTTACCGCTTGAGAATTGGAGGCGTCGATAAATGCCCTGGCAGCGGCGGCTTTCCTGGCTTCAGCCAGCATTTGGCTGGCATCGTCGATCATCTGATCCACTTCGGGGCTGATCTTACTGTCCTCAGCATCGCGCAGCTGGGTGGCTTCAAGAATCGCTGTTTCAGTCAGGCGCAGCCCTTCGTCGATGTGAGCTTCTGCCGTCTGAATTTCTGCCAGCCGCTGGACAATCGCTTCCAGGGATCGCTGCAGCTGGTTGATCGATCCGATTTCCGCGACTAACCTGGCTTCCGCCAGGCGCAGCGCTTGTTTCTCCAGGCTGTTGTCCTTGACGATTCGAGGCAGCGCCTCGTTTTCGACGGCATCCAGCAGCGGCACTGCCTCGACGCCTTGGGTCACATCCTCCCAGCTCCCAGCTGGGTAGTCGGCTAATCCTTGCTGCGCAGGCAGCACCGCTTCCTGGAGGTAGCTCGCCACCGCTGACCGCTTCTCTCGTAGTCGCTCAATGGCGGCCTGGTTCGACAGGTGCAGAGCTTGCCACGCTTCGACCGTATCCAGGGCGCCCTGGCTGTGGGCATCCAATTCGTCTATCCAGTCATCCGCTTTCAAGTACTCACCGGCATCGATCGATTCGACGATGCGAATGATGTCGTTTTGGACCGCCTGCTGGGAATCAGGCAGCGTGTCCGGAGAATACCCCAGGTCGGTGACTGTCTTGATCGCCTGGGTGCGCCGATGATGGTCGGCGGCTGCCGACAGCAGGTCTTCAACGATTTCTGTGTACACAAGTACAGATTCGGCCGACTCAATTGTGTTTAGGCAGATGCCCTCTGAGAGATTTGCCTTCGCTTCAGCCAGTCTACTGTCGATCCCTTTCAGAATCTGACTGGCGGTCATCCCAAAAGGGGACGCCGAAGCGGCTTCCTCCTCTGCCCGAAGCCGGGCTCTTTGGGCTTCATCGAGGGCGGCTGGGGCAGATTCCTTAGCGGATGCCAGCTCTGCTAATTGGGACTCAATGCGGTCGATGTACCCCAAGATGCCTAACTGGTCCGTCTCCTGCGAGGTCGCCTGCATCAACTGTACCTTGAAGGCCATACCGGCGATCTGGCGGCGGATCTCGTCCAGCTGTTCGGTCAGCTGGACATCGGCATCTTCACGTTCCAAAATGACCACCGGGTCTAGCAGATCCCGCAGCTCTTCTTCAGTCAGCTTCTGGATTCGTGGCGTAGTCCCAACCAGGGTGATATAGATCATCTCCCAGTTTTCGACCTGCTGCGCCAGGCTTTGCTGGGCCTGGACATCTTCCATCTGCAGCGACCGGCGCAGGTCAAAGGCATCGTTCAGCGCTTCCCGGCTGCGACGAATCCACTCCCTGACCTGCTCCTGCCGATCTGGGTAATGCCCGCCGCCATACCCTTCGAACAGCTGGTAGAGCACGGCATCATCGACTTGTGGGCCGCTGAGCAGCCGCTCGCAGGCCAGGAGCAAGTTGGCCACATTCTTCTGCAGCAGGGCCAGCTGATTCTTCAGCCGCCGGCGTGCCTTTTCTCGTTCCCAGGCAGGGCCAACTACCCGGACATACAAGAAATAGCCGCCGGTGCCGGCGAATGCCAGCCCAACCAGGATGGCGAAAGTGATCACGAAGGGGGAGGGCGGGGGGTAATTAGTCTGATAAGAAATGTCCGCCGCCTTGGTGAAGCCGGTGGTGGCGTCCTCATCAGCAATCGCCAGGCGCATTTCGTTCTTGATTTTGTTGAGGGAGCCAGGCGATAGGTCCAGAGGGGTATCGAACAGCAGGTCACCATAGGTAACCGTATAGGCCCAGGCGGCTTCATCGGCGGTGCTGGCTTCCAGGGCCAAGGTGTTACGACTGAATGCGTCTTCCTGGCTTGGGTCGCGGAGGCCAGCCTCAACCTCTACTTCATCCAAGATCGCGAACCACGCTTCTTCGGAGGCGGGTTCAATATCGGTAAGGTAGACGAACAGCTGGATCCCTTTTTCTGCCCAAGGCTCCGCGGATTCACAAACTGCTTGCTGATCTACAGTTTGTGCGGAATCTATCTGAAACATGACGTGGGCGCAGGCAGATTGTGCCTGGACAGGGAGGGCATAGCCAACACCCATGCCAAACAGCAGCACCAATATAATCGACCGGAGATGTTTCATGGTTCGCTCCAACGACTGATTCTTCCAGGAAATTAGCCCAGCAGGCGGTTTACGAAGCATGTGCGCCTGCCATCTACTACCTCAAGCCCGCTGTCCTTGCGGTGAATAAATTTCTTAACTGGCGGCAGATGCGGTCAGATGCTCGCTGATTCGCCACAGCTTTTCGGCGGCGGCTGGATCCTGGGATGCCCGGTCGGAGGACGCCTCACGCTTCTTGGTGTAGTAGCCGCCGGTTTTGCCTTCCACATCCGGCGAAGACGCCAGATAGATTGAAGTCTCCGCCCCTTCCGCCGAGCTCAAGATAAACGGTTTCATCAGGCGCATGCCCAGGGCAGGCAAAAAGCCGTTGTTTGCCGCGAAGCTGCTGCCCACAAAGCCGGGGTGCAGACAGTTGGCGGTGACGCCGGTTCCTTCCAGGCGGCGGGACAACTCTCGGGTAAACAGGATGTTGGCTAGCTTTGACTGTCCGTAGACATTCATGCCGTTGTAACCATTTTCATTCTGCAAATCATCGAAGTTCAGAGTCCGCTTCCAATGAGCCGCTGAGGCGACGTTGACGATGCGGGCTGGGGCGCTGGCTTTCAGCAAGTCCAGCAGCAGATTGGTCAGCAGGAAGTAGTTCAGATGATTGAGGGCAAAGGTCAGCTCCAGCCCATCGACTGTCTGCTGGCGGCGCATAAAGATGGCGCCGGCGTTGTTTACCAGCACGTGCAGATGCTGGTATTTCGCCTTGAAGGTGTCGGCGAGCTGCCGAATGGCAGCCTGGGATGATAGATCTGCCAGCAGTAGATCAACTGAATCGCTGCCGCTGCCGGCACGGATATCAGCCTGAGCCGCTTCCCCTTTTGCCTGGTTGCGGCAGACCATCACCACCGTCGCTCCCATGCGGGCCAATCCCAGAGCAGTCTCCTTGCCGATGCCGGCGTTGGCCCCGGTGACCATACAGATTCTGTCTTTCATTGTTTGCTGCATGTCATTCTATGCCAATGGAGAACATGCTTTCAAGATCGTGAGGCGAATAGACCCGGAAAGCGATTAAAGTTTCGGAGTGCGTGATGCCGTCGACGCCCAGCATCTTTTCGGTGACCAGATCCGCCAGATCATCATTCCCCTTCACCCGGATGACCGCGACCAGATCGTAGCGTCCGGCTACGGAATAGACCTCTGTAATGCCCGGCAGCGCGGTCAGCTTCTCGCTGACTTCGCTAATTCTCCCCCGCTCGATGTTCAATAGAACCAAGGCTGAAACCATCTGATGCCTCCTTGTAAACGCTTCGAATCATTAGTTTCCATACGATATATGACAGTGACAAGTTGGGCAACTATTGAGCGGCTGTCGCACCTGCGGTTCCGGCAGCACTGAATTGAGCTATAATACGAAACTGCCTGATTATGCCTATAAGAGCGGTGGCCAAATTCGCTGCCAGCAGCGTAGCCGCGCCACCGCTTGCGATACTTGATACGAGGTGATACATGAGTAAGTTGTTTGACCATTTTGGCGCCCGGACCCTGCTGCCCGGCAGCGATAATATCTACTACTACCGCTTAGATAAACTTGCGGGCAAAGGTAATATCGATCGGCTCCCCTTTTCCATCAAGGTGCTGCTGGAAGCGCTGCTTCGCAGCTGCGACGGCTATGAAGTGATGCCGGAAGACGTGGAAAAGCTGGCGTCTTGGGATGCCCACAGTCCGATCAAAAATGAGCTGCCGTTCAAGCCCGGACGGGTGATCTTACAGGACTTCACCGGCGTCCCGGCGGTCGTCGATCTGGCGGCGATGCGCTCCGCCATGGCCCGTTTGGGCGGCGATCCCAAAAAGATCAATCCGCAGGTGCCTGTCGATCTGGTTATTGACCACTCGGTTCAGGTAGACCAGTTTGGCTCCGCCGCCGCCCTCTTTTTCAATTCCGAACGGGAATTTGTCCGCAATCGGGAACGGTATGAGTTCTTGAAATGGGGACAGGACGCCTTCGAGAATTTCCAGGTGGTGCCGCCGGCAACCGGTATTGTCCATCAGGTCAACCTGGAGTATTTGGGACAGGTGGTGTTGAGCAAGCCAGAAGCAGACGGCACCGTGGTATATCCAGACAGCCTGGTAGGTACCGATTCGCACACCACTATGATCAACGGCCTGGGCATCGTTGGTTGGGGTGTCGGTGGTATCGAGGCCGAGGCGGTCATGTTGGGCCAGCCGATCTACATGCTGACGCCGGAAGTGATCGGGGTCAAGCTGGTCGGCAAGATGCCCGAAGGGGCAACCGCTACCGACCTGGTACTGGTCGTGACCGAACTGCTGCGCGCCAAAGGGGTCGTTGGCAAGTTTATTGAATACTTCGGGCCTGGATTGAGCAGTATGAGCCTGGCGGATCGGGCTACTATCGCCAATATGTGCCCAGAGTACGGCGCCACCGTCGGTTTCTTCCCGGTCGACAAAGAGACCCTGAACTACATGCGCCAAACCGGCCGCTCCGATGAGCAGATCGCCCTGGTCGAACAGTATGCCAGGCTGCAAGGGCTGTTCCGCAGCGACGACACCCCGGACCCTGAGTTCACCGATGTAGTAGAGTTGGATCTGAGCAGTATCCAGCCGAGTCTGGCGGGCCCCAAACGGCCCCAGGACCGCATCACCCTGGCAGACATGAAAAAGGAATATCGCAAGTCACTGTTGGCGCCAGTTGGCCCCAGGGGCATTGGTTTGAAAGAAGAAGAGCTGAGCCGGAAGGCGGTCATCTCCAACGGCAGCGACGTTGAAATCGGTCACGGTGCTGTGGTCATTGCCGCTATCACCAGCTGTACCAACACATCCAACCCCAGCGTCATGCTGGCCTCCGGGTTGGTGGCCAAGAAAGCGGTTGAGCGAGGGTTAACTACTGCACCTTATGTAAAGACAAGTCTTGCCCCAGGCTCTCGTGTTGTTGAAGATTATCTGAAGCAATCCGGCTTGCTGCCCTACATGGAGCAGTTGGGATTCCACATCGTCGGTTTTGGATGCACTACCTGCATCGGCAACTCCGGCCCGCTGCCGGAGCCGGTCAGCCAGGCGATTCAGGACGGCGATCTGGTGGTTTCCTCAGTTCTCAGCGGCAACCGCAACTTCGAAGGGCGGGTCCATCCGCTGACCAAGACAAACTACCTGGCATCGCCGCCGCTGGTAGTCGCTTACGCATTGGCGGGCACCACCGATATCGACCTGACAACCGAACCCATTGGCAACGACAAGGAAGGTCAGCCGGTCTACCTGAGCGACATTTGGCCAACCAATGAGGAGATCAGGCAGGCGGTGGCCAGCTCGCTGACCCCGGAGATGTTCAAGACGCAGTACAGCAATGTCCGCGAAGCCAATGAAGAGTGGAACAAGATCCCGGTCAGCGGGGGTGAAATCTACCAGTGGAACCCGGATTCGACCTATGTGCAGGAACCCCCATTCTTCACCGAACTGACCACCGAAGTGGCGCCCATCGTCAACATCGCCGACGCTCGGGTGCTGGTGAAAGTGGGTGATTCTGTCACCACCGATCATATCTCCCCGGCTGGCGCTATTGCCAAGAGCAGCCCGGCAGGCGAATATCTGTTGGAACGGGACATCATGCCGCTTTTCTTCAATTCCTACGGTTCCCGCCGCGGCAACGACCGGGTGATGACTCGGGGAACTTTCGCCAATGTCCGGCTGCGCAATCAGATGGCCCCCGGCACCGAAGGCGGCTGGACCACCTACCTGCCGACCAATGAAGTGACCTCCATGTTCGACGCTTCGCTGCGCTACAAGGAGACCGGCACTTCGTTGGTGGTCTTGGCGGGCAAAGATTACGGCATGGGCAGCTCCCGCGATTGGGCGGCAAAAGGTACCTTGCTGCTGGGTGTGAAGATGGTTATCGCCGAAAGCTACGAGCGCATCCATCGCAGCAATCTGGTGGGAATGGGCATTCTGCCGCTGCAGTTCAAGGATGGCGAGACACCGGACAGCCTGGGGCTGGACGGCAGCGAGTCCTACTCCACGGTGCAGCTGAGCGACGATCTCAAACCGCTGCAGGACGTGACTGTCAAAGCGGTCAAGGCGGATGGCAGGGAAGTTGTGTTCCAGACCACCTGTCGCATCGATACCCCGGTTGAAGTCGATTACTATCGCAACGGCGGCATCCTGCATACGGTACTGCGCAACTTCGTCAAGGCTTAATTCGGCTATTGAATGCAGCAGCCAGGTTTCTGACGAGGCCTGGCTGCTTTTTATTTCCCGTAGTGTCGGCTGACACTAAGAGAGAATTGGCCAAGAGGGAACTGTTCCATGACTTTGCTAGAAGAGATCCGTCAATTGTGCCAGTCGTTTGACGGCCGCGCCGGTGTTTCAATTTTGGACTTGCGGTCCGAACAATGTTTCGATTACCTGGGAGATGAGATCTTTCCGACCGCCAGCGTCATCAAGCTGCCCATCTTACTCACCTTAATGCAGCAGTGTCAGGCAGGCACGGCATCATTGGATGATCCCCTGATGCTGCGCCGGAGTGACATGATCGGCGGCAGCGGTTTGCTGCGCTATCTGACGCCCGGGTTGACCATGCCATTACGGGATTGGGCATTCTTGATGATGAATGTCAGTGATAATCTGGCGACCAACGTGATCATCGATTACGTGGGTCTGGGGAATGTCCAGGCGTGGCTGCGAGCGGCAGGCTATCAGACGGTGCAGCTGTTCCGCAAAATCACCTTCAGTGACCCACCGCCGGACAAGCCTCATCTGGGCCTGGCCTCTCCAAAAGAATTGACACAGATGATGGCGGCTGTCTTTCGCCGCCAACTTGTGTCAGCTGCCGCATGTGATGAGATGATGCGGATGATGGATATGGTGGGGCGGGACAGAGTCGGCCGCTACTTGCCCTTCGCTCCATCGGGCAGCGAGGTCCCGGGAAAAGACCGGCTGCGCATGGCCGGTAAGACCGGACGGCAAATTGGCACCAGAGTGCAAACGGCGGTGGTCTGGCACGGTGAAGGGGATACAGCCAGGGGTTTCGCCATAACGGTGATGAGTGAGGGCAACCCGGAGCCGGAAACTTACAGCGTCGACGCGCCAGGGATGCTGCTTATCGGCCGTATCGCTCGGGTTGCCTATGGCCATCTTTTAGGGAAGCCAGCGTCTGGCTGACCGATTTTCATTCAAATTTGAAACGCCACAGCGACAGCCCAAGGAAGCGACCCACATAGCCGGCCAGCATTCACCTCCAAGCCTTGCAGCTGCCTTGAAGAGGTAGGTTGTGACACTCTTCCGGGTGATTTCTAGTTCTTGCTCTTCCTTCATCGTCCGCCGTATCATCTGCTCGCTCAATGTTACGGATACAAGCTCCTAGAGTATTGGGTTTCTCTACTTCTACCAACCGATATAAGATAGGACGAGGCTTGAGGGGTTGCTTAGGATAGAATCTTCTGTAAAGGTACGCTGGGAACCCTTTATCGGCAGATCGTAGATATAAGTCTGAGTTCGACAATCTGGAAAGAGGTAATCATCATGAAAGTGTTATTTATTGGTGGGACCGGCATTATCAGTTCGGCCTGCGCTGAGCTGGCAGTGGAAAGTGGGTTGGAGCTTTATCTGCTGAATCGAGGCAATTTACCCCGCCCGATGCCGGCAGGGGCGCATCAACTGATTGGTGATATTCGCGATGCGGATTCCGTTCGCCGGGCGCTGGGCGAACATCAGTTTGATGCCGTGGTGCAGTGGATCGCCTTCACCACACCTCAGATTGAGCTTGATATCGAGCTGTTCCGTGATCGGACGCAGCAGTATCTCTTCATCAGTTCGGCCTCTGCCTATCAGACGCCTCCGTCCA
The DNA here is from genome assembly GCA_024640485.1 of Chloroflexota bacterium. GTDB lineage: Bacteria > Chloroflexota > Anaerolineae > Promineifilales > Promineifilaceae > JAHEEY01. Next base: position 8,970 of record JAHEEY010000052.1, read on the forward strand.
GCCTGCCAGCTACCGAATCGACCCTTTTGGACAATCCCTATTGGCAGTATTCGCGGGACAAAATCGCCTGTGAAGAGCGGCTGGTCGCCGCCTACCGGGAAGAGAAGTTCCCCTGCACCATCGTACGTCCATCCCACACCTATGACCGCACGCTGCTGCCCATGGACGGCGGATACACGGTGGTCAATCGGATGCGGCAGGGTCGGAAAGTGATCGTCCACGGTGATGGCTCATCGCTGTGGACCTTGACCCATCACCGAGATTTCGCGGTGGGGCTGATTGGCCTGCTGGGGAATTCCCATGCAATTGGCGAGGCGTTCCACATCACGTCTGACGAATCGCTCAGCTGGGACCAGATCTTTCATATCGTGGCAAAGGCCGCCGGGACTGAAGCCAACATCGTCCATATCCCATCTGATTTCATCAACGCGTTTGATCCGGAGTGGGGTGCCGGCCTATTGGGCGACAAGACCAACAGCATGATATTCGACAACAGTAAAATCAAGCGGGTGGTGCCGGCGTTCAATGCGGTGATCCCGTTTTCCCGAGGAGCCGAGGAGGTGATGGCCTGGTATGACGCCGATCCAGCCCGACAGCAGGTCGATGCTGAATTCGATCAGATGCTGGATAAGATCATCGCTGCCTATGAATCTGGCTGGCCCAAAGCATGAACGGGATACGCCTGACTGGTACTTTTCTGGATGAGATCAGCCACGACATCCCCCACCAAAACTGGGGAAAGGCCGAGTGGGAGCACGATTTCCAGGCGATGAAACGAATGGGGATTGACACCGTCATCCTCATTCGCTGCGGCTACCAGCAGTGGCTGACATACCCTTCGGCGCTGCTGCAGAAACAGGCCGACGGGTATTTGCCGCCATTGGATCTGGTGGATCTCTTCTTGACGCTGGCTGAGAAGTACAGCATGGATTTCTATTTCGGCACCTACGACTCGGGCCGTTTCTGGACCACAGGCGAATACCAGAGGGAGATCGACATCAATCTGGCGGTTATCGATGAGGTGTGGCAGCGGTATGGAGATCGGGCGGCGTTTAAAGGCTGGTATCTGTCACAGGAAGTCAGCCGGCGAACCCGCGCCATCACCGAGATTTACGCCCGGATGGGGCATCACTGCAAACAGCTGTCGCCACAGCTGCCGGTGTTGATTTCGCCCTGGATAGACGGGGTAAAATCGGTGAGTTCTTTTGGCAGTCAGATCCAGAAGGAGCAGGGGATTACCTTGGCCCAGCATCAAGCTGAATGGAACGAGATCATGGCGGCGATTTCGGGAGCAGTGGATATTGTCGCATTTCAGGATGGCCATGTGGATTATCACCAGCTGCCTGAATTTTTGGCAATGAACAAGCAGTTGGCTGAGGCAAACGGGCTGCGCTGTTGGACGAACAGTGAGAGCTTTGACCGGGATATGCCGATCAAGTTCATGCCTATCAAGTGGGAAAAACTGCTGTTGAAGCTGAAGGCGGCAGAGGAAGTAGGTATCGAGAAGGGTATCACCTTTGAATTTTCCCACTTTATGAGCCCAAACGCCTGTTATGTTCAGGCGCATCACCTGTATCGCCGCTACTGCCAGCATTTCGGCCTGGAGCAGACGTGAAAGCGCACGCCGGTCAACTGGCTGCCCTGTACCGGCGGGCGCTGCTGGAGGACATCATCCCATTTTGGGAGCGGAACTCGCTTGATCGCCATCATGGAGGCTTCTTCACCTGCCTGAATAGGGATGGCACCGTTTTTGACACAGACAAATTCGTCTGGCTGCAGGCAAGACAGGTATGGACTTTCTCCATGCTCTACAACCGGCTGGAGCCGCGTCCTGAATGGCTGGAGATCGCTGCGCACGGGGCATCATTCTTGCGGGCTCATGGTAGGGATGATGCCGGGGATTGGTACTTCTCTCTGGATCAAAAGGGCCGACCGCTGATCCAGCCGTACAACATCTTCTCTGATTGCTTCGCGGCAATGGCATTCAGCCAATACGCCATCGCTGCCGGTGATGAATCGGCAGGGGAGCTGGCTCGCAACAGCTACCATCGAATTGTGCGGCGGCAAGATCGCCCCAAAGGGGTCTACGATAAGGCGTTTCCTGGAACCCGGCCCATGAAAAACTTCGCCCTGCCGATGATCCTGTGCAACCTGGCGTTGGAATTGGAGCCTTGGCTGGAGCCGCAGGTTGTCGAGGAGACCATAGATCGCTGCCTGCACGAGGTGATGGGGGTGTTCCTTGATCACGACAGCAATCTCATCTATGAGAACCGCGGGCTAAATGGCGAGCGGATCGACAGCTTTGAAGGGCGGCTGCTGAATCCCGGTCACGGGATCGAAGCGATGTGGTTCATCATGGATATCGCCCTGCGCCGGCAGGACCAGCCGCTCCTGGATCGGGCGGTACAGGTTGTAATTGACATAATATCTCACGGCTGGGATGAGCAGTTTGGGGGTATCTTCTACTTCCTGGATGTTCAAGGTGCGCCTCCGCAGCAGTTGGAATGGGATCAGAAGCTGTGGTGGGTCCATCTGGAAGCTCTGGTCGCTTTGGGCAAAGCGGTGCGGCATACCGGCCGGCAGGATTGCTGGATGTGGTACCAGAAGGTCCATGCCTATACCTGGGCACATTTCCCAGACCCGGAACACGGTGAGTGGTTCGGCTATTTGAACCGCCAGGGGGAGGTGCTGCTGCCGTTGAAAGGAGGAAAGTGGAAGGGATGTTTCCACGTACCGCGCGCGATGTTTCAATGCTGGCGCGAATTCGAGTCGATCGCCGGCTAATTTATGGGGAGTACCAACATGCTGTGGGAACGGAGTGAGCGTTCTGGGCGGATTGCCCGGGAACTGCTGGCATTGGGGGTACGCCCTGGCGGGGTGCTGTTGGTCCATTCTTCACTTCGTGCATTGGGCCCGGCAGCCGATCCTGAAACAGTCATCCAAGGGCTGCTGCAGGCGTTGGGATCTGCCGGGACGCTGCTGATGCCAGCCCTCAGCTATGAGCGGGTGACGGCCGATTCCCCGGTATTTGATCTTTTGGACACCCCTTCAAATGTGGGGGTAGTACCAGAGCAGTTCCGCCGGCGGACGGGGACCAAACGCAGTCTTCACCCTACCCATTCGGTGTGCGGACTCGGCCGGCACGCTGGGGAGATATTGAGCCGACATTATCTGGATAGGACCCCATGTGGAGACAATTCCCCTTTCCATCTGCTGCCGGAGATGGACGGGCAGATTCTCATGCTGGGCTGCGGGCTGCGCCCCAACACCTCTATGCACGCGATCGAGGAGATGATCATGCCGCCCTATCTATTCGGTCAGCCTCTGACCTACCGGCTGCGAGCGGCGAATGGTCGAGAACAGGAGGCGCTTTACCGCCGTCATGGATTTTCTGGCTGGACACAGCGCTATGATCGGGTTGAGTCTTTGCTGGACGAACCCGACCTAAGCCGGGGCATCATTCTGGAGGCTGAGGCGCATCTTCTGGAAGCGTCCAGGTTGTGGCAGGCTGCCCTGCTGACGCTGCGACAAGATCCCCTCTATTTCGTAGAGAAAGCGAGCGAATAGGCGACCAGCGGTCACAGCCAGGATTACCGGCCACTGGTCGTAGCCGGATGTCCGCCAGGGTGAACTTGATAGCTCGGAGACCCTTTTGGGGCTGGTCATAATAAATCGGGGAGAATGGAATATGGGCTGTGCCGCTTCTCCAATGAACCCGCTCCAAAACGATCTGAAAGTTGCCATAATATAATACTTTACAAAAATCTGGAGTTTGGTATAATTTTCGCCTATTTCCAAATAGGTACTGGATGTTGCCGCTGTCTGCAGCGGTTTTTCCATTGATGGGGTTGACTATGAAATTGAAACCGAATTTATTAACTGCAGAAGGCCATGAGAAGCTGACCAAGGAATTGAAACATCTGAGCACCACTGGTCGCGAAGATGTTGCTGAACGGCTTCAGCGTGCTTTCGAGGATGGGCAAGACGATGATTTCGTTGATAATGCTGAACTTGAAGCAGCACGCAACGCCCAATCCTTCCTGGAAGGACGTATCAAAGAGCTGGAAGATATCCTTAAGAATTATCAAATCATTGATTCCACGACCGAACCGCATGATTCTGTCCGTGTTGGTGATTGGGTAACAGTCTCTGAAAATGGATATGACGAAGAAGAGCGCTATCATCTAGTCGGGGCTGCTGAGGCAGATCCGGCCAGTGGGCGTATCTCCAATGAAAGCCCTTTGGGCAAGGCGCTGCTCGGCGCTAAGGTTGGCGACAAAGTTAAAGTCAGTGCACCACGCGGCATCCTGGAATTTCAGGTGGTAAAGCTGGGCTAGTTTTGCGCGATTCCCTAAAATGCAATTTACAGCCCGTGCTTTGCACGGGCTTTTTGCTTGATCAGTTCGACGCAGATATGCCCTTCGGTCTCACATGGCCAACGGCTGTTGAAGACTACGCCCGCATACGCAGCGGTGTCTCTTATCAGAATAGGACAGTGAGAAAGGGCTGTAGTTTACATAATCAGTATTGAAGCGCTCAGTGTGAGCGGTTCATTAAGTAGTGGAGAGGACATCATGGAAAGCAAGCCAACCACACTTGAAGAACAACGAATATCCAAATTGGCACGCCTGCGGGAAGCCGGCATCGATCCGTACCCGCTGCGTTCAAAGCGGACGCATACCACTGCTGAAGCGTTGACCGCCTTTGCCGCTGCTCCAGAAGGGGAAGAGGTTGTTGCCACCATCAGCGGGCGGCTGCTCAGCGTGCGGGATATGGGAAAGACTGTGTTCGCCAACGTCACCGATAAAGACGGACGTATCCAACTTTTTCTGCGCCGTGAAGAGGTTGGTGAAGAAATGCACCGGGTGTTCAGAAAACTTCTGGATCTGGGTGATTTCATCCAGGCAACTGGTGTGCTCTTCCGCACCCGTACCGGTGAGGTCAGCCTGCGGGTAAGTGAATGGACGCTGCTGAGCAAGTCGGTCAGCCCGCTGCCGGTGGGCAAAGAACAAGAGGTCGATGGCGAACTGGTAAGATACAGCGCATTCTCCGATGTCGAAGAGCGGTATCGCCAGCGTTACGCCGATCTAGCAGTAAACCCTGAGGTTCGCGGTATTTTCCGGACCCGGGCGAAGCTGATCAATTCCTTGCGCCGTTTCTTTGAGGATCATGATTTCCTTGAGGTAGAAACGCCAATTCTGCAGCCGTTGTACGGCGGCGCCGCGGCCCGTCCGTTCACCACGTTTCACAACCAGCTGAAGCAAGAACTGTACCTGCGCATCTCTTTTGAGCTGTACTTGAAGCGGCTGCTGGTCGGTGGGTTTGAGCGCGTCTATGAGATTGGGCGGGATTTCCGCAATGAGGGCGTTAGTTTCAAGCACAACCCAGAATTTACCCAGCTCGAGTTCTATGCCGCCTATTGGGACTACAACGACGTGATGGATTTCACCGAGCGTATGATTGCCCATGCCGCCCAAGAAGTCTTGGGGACCAATGAGATTGTCTACGGCGACCATACCATCAGTCTGGCGCCGCCCTGGAAGCGGCTGTCGATGCGCGATGCGATCAAGCAGTATGCCGAGATCGATTACATGGATTTCCTGGATGCCGCCAGCCTCTCAAAGGCCGTCCGCGCTATTGGCGGCAGCGCTCCTGAGGGGGCCAGTTGGGGCAAGCTCATCGACGGCTTGCTGGGTGACTATGTGGAACCTAAGCTGATCCAGCCGACTTTTATCACCCAGTTCCCACGGGACATTTCCCCGCTGGCAAAAGGTATTCCCGGCGATCCCCAGCATGTGGAGCGGTTTGAATACTTCATCGCCGGCATGGAGCTAGGCAATGCGTTCTCAGAGCTCAACGATCCGTTCGAGCAGCGGAAGCGGTTTGAAGATCTGCAGGAAATGTATGCCCAGGACGATGATGAACTCAATCCCATCGATGAAGATTATTTGAGGGCGATGAGCTACGGTATGCCCCCCAACGGTGGGTTCGGCACTGGTATTGACCGGCTGGCGATGCTCTTCACCAATCAGTCCAGCATCCGCGAGGTGCTGTTATTCCCGCACCTTCGAGAGCGCGAATAATCGTCTTTCTCGGAAGTGAGCAGCGATCATCAAAGCTCCCCGCAGTTGGCCACCAGCTGCGGGGAGCTTTCTTGCATCTGCTGAGGGGCGGGGAGGTTCGTATTGTGGCGACGTCTGACTGGTGTAAACATGAGCCAGTGGGTTGACGCCGGTTTCACGCCTCGCTATAATGCAGACAATTGAATATTCAATCATCAACGATGACAGAG
>JAHEEY010000408.1 GCA_024640485.1 Chloroflexota bacterium
ATTTGAGCGACGAGGACACACCCGGTCCCATCTCGAACCCGGAAGTTAAGTTCGTCAGCGCCGATGGTACTTGGGGGGCAACTCCCTGGGAGAGTAGGTCATCGCCAAGAGACCTTTTTATATGTCTGTTACTTTCGGAGATTAGGTGCCGGGAATTGTAAACACTACTACAATTTCTGCTTCCTAGTCTCTTTTTGTTATGGGTGGGCGCCGGCAGCAGTAAACCATGGGCGAATATATCGATCTCTTAAGGGGCAATCGCAACTACCGCTACTTGTGGCTTGGCAACGTAATCTCATTGCTGGGCGATTGGTTTAACCTCATCGCCTCGGCCGAGCTGATAACAGACCTCTCCAATACCGGCATCGCCATCTCCTATCTCTTCATCGCCCGTTTCATCCCACAATTCGTTTTCAGCCCGCTGGCTGGGGTGCTGGCCGACCGGTACAACCGGCGGACCATCATGATCATGTCGGATATCCTGCGGGCGCTGACTGTCTTGGGCTTCCTCGTGATTCGTTCCCCCCAACAGATATGGCTGCTCTATCTGCTGACCATCCTGCAATTTGTCTTCAGTTCTATGTTCACCCCAGCTCGGGCGGCGATCATCGCCAATGTCGTGGACAGCAAGGATCTGGTCACCGCCAACGCCCTGGATAGCCTCACCTGGAGCACCATGTTGGCTTTAGGATCTTTCTTGGGGGGATTGGTGGCGGCCATCTTTGGCGCCGAAACCGCGTTTATCGCCGATTCGGCGACTTTCTTACTGTCGGCTGTGGCCATCAGCCGGGTCTCCGTTCACATTGTAAAGCGAGCCAAAGGGGCGGCCCATCAAGGCGGCTGGCTTGACTTCATCGACGGCTTCCGCTATCTGCGTGGAGCCCCGCTGATCTTGGGACTCAGCCTGGTTAAAGGGGCAGGCTCCTTGGTTTGGGGTTCTATCAATGTGCTGGAGATCAGCTTCGCCGATAAGGTATTTCCTCTGACCCATCCGATCCTGTCAGACATCTTCCATATTAATGATCCCGGCACCGCTACGCTGGGGATTATCTATATGGCCAGCGGCTTGGGTACTGGCTTAGGGCCGCTGCTGCTGCGCCGCTGGTTGGGAGACAAGCCGGAACGGCTTTTGACCGGCATTACCATTGGCTACGGGCTGATGGCCAGCGGCATCTGGAGCAGCGGCTTGGTGAACAGCCTGCCCTTGTTTTTGTTCAGCACATTCCTGCGGACGATCGGCACCGGGGCGGTATGGGTCTTCTCCGCGGCTTTGCTTCAGATGTTTGTTCCTGATAAATTCCGGGGCAGGGTCTTTGCCTTTGAGTTCGCGATTTTGACATTGACCCAATCGGTTTCTATATTCTGGGCAGGCTTTGCCCAGGACAGCATGGGGCTGGCGCTTCAGCAAGTGGCCACCACTACCGGGCTGTTCGGCTTTTTTGTCGCATCCATTTGGATGATCTTCTACTTTCGTAATAGCGCCCGGGCCAGCCAGATGGTGGCGCCCGAGTCGGTTAAATAGCGCCTATTTTTTCGGGGTGAGAGCGTATGATCGCTAAATCGTTTTTGCGGTGGCTGTTGGAGATAGACAAACCGGTTCCGGTTCGTACCGACCAAGAGGTACAGGAAGAAATGGAGCGCAATTTCCGCTGGAATAGCGCGGTCAATTTTTTGGACGGCGCCAGTTTCTGGTTTGGGCTTAGCTTCATTTCCTCTACCACCATCCTCCCGCTATTTGTCAGCAAAATAACCGATAGCCCCTTTGCCATCGGCCTGGTGGCGATGATCGCTCAAGGGGCATGGTTCTTGCCGCAGCTGTTCACCGCCAATTTCGTGGAACGCCTGGCCCGTAAGAAACCGGTCATTGTCAACCTGGGCTTCTTCACCGAGAGATTACCGCTGTGGTTTATGGTTCTGTCTGCGGTCATCGCCCTCAAATGGCCGATTTTGGCACTGCTGCTGTTTATCACCAGCTACGCTTTTCACGGCTTTGGGGCCGGTTTGGTAGCCACCGCCTGGCAAGATATGCTGGCTCGCTGCTTCCCGGTAGCTCGCCGGGGTCGGTTTATGGGGATAACCATGTTCGTCGGAGCGGCCATGGGTACGGCATCGGCCAGTTTGAGCGCCCGGATGTTGGAGCGCTATCCCTTTCCTCGTAATTTTGTGATCGTCTTCTTTATCGCGGCATTATCCATTACCATCTCCTGGGGATTTCTGGCGTTAACGCGCGAGCCTGTCCAGCAGGTGACGGCGCCGCGCCGGAGTAACCGGCAGTTCTTCGCCGAACTACCGGCTGTTGTTCGCCAAGACGAAAATTTCCGCCGGTTTCTGATCGGCAGGATGCTGCTCGCCTTAGGCGGGATGGGCTCCGGGTTTGTGACCGTTTCCGCAGTGAGCCGCTGGCATGTTGCCGATAGTGTGGTGGCATTCTATACTGTGGCCTTTTTGCTGGGTCAGACCATCGGCAACCTTATATTCGGCTTTTTGGCGGACAAATTCGGCCATAAACTATCGTTGGAGCTCAGCGGGCTGGCCTCTTTCCTCTCTTTCGCCATCGCCTGGCTGGCCCCCTCGCCAGAGTATTATTACCTGGTGTTTTTCCTCTCGGGAATTACAGTCGGCGGCATTATCGTTTCGGGTATCTTGGTGGTGTTGGAGTTCAGCCGGCCGGAAAAGCGGCCGACCTACGCGGGCCTGGCCAATACCGGCGCCGGAGTGGTGGGTACGATTTCACCATTGCTTGGAGCCTGGCTGGCCCACAGCGGCTATGATTGGCTGTTCGCGTTCGCCGCACTGACCAGTTTGCTCTCTTTCGCGGTACTCCGTTGGTGGGTAGTAGAACCTCGTAAGGTCGCTCCGTTACCGCAGCCGCTGCCCAGGATATAAACTCAAAGGATAGTATGGAGAACTGGCTGCATAAGAAGACCATATATCAAGGCCGTATCTTTTCCGTTCAGGTTGGGGAAGTCGCCCTGGACAATGGCCAACCTGCGCTGCGGGAGATAATCAACCATGAGGGTGGGGTGGCGGTGGCGCCTCTTCTGGGAGATGAAGTCATTTTGATACGGCAGTTTCGAGTGGCGGTGGGCCAGGAAATCCTGGAACTGCCCGCCGGTCGCTTGGAAGGAGACGAGTCCCCTGAATACCGGGGCCGCTGTGAACTGGAAGAAGAGACTGGGTACCAGGCTGGGGAGATGCGCCTGGCCTCTTCCTATTACTCCTCTGCCGGCTTCACCAACGAGCGCATGTTCATCTTCCTGGCTTTCGATCTGGAAGAAGTCGGTCAAAAGCTGGAATTTGACGAGCAGATCGAGCTGGTCAAGATGCCCCTGGCTGAAGTCCGGCGGAAGCTGTCTGCCGGCGAGTTTGATGATGCCAAGACCATTATCGGTCTGCGGGAGCTGCTGGCCTATTTGGATGGGCAATAGGAGCGAGCTGCATGGATCGACCCTCTTTGGACCAACAGGTAACCTTTCTTCATACCGGCGATTTAGAGAAGACGGCCGACTTCTACCAGAGTGTCCTGGGATTGCCCATGGTCTTGGACCAGGGCAGCTGCCGTATCTACCAGATTGGCCGGGATGCTTTTCTCGGCTTCTGCCAGCATCTTGAGACGCCTCCGCATCCCGAAGGGGTGATCTTGACCTTGGTCAGCCAGGATGTAGACGGCTGGCATGATTACCTGCGCCAGCAGGGTATCAGTATTGAAAAGCCTCCCACCCTTAATCAGAAGTTCAATATCTACCATATCTTCTTCCGGGATCCCAATGGCTATCTGCTGGAGATACAGCGATTCATGGACCCGGCCTGGCCCACCTAGGTGAACGCATGCCCCTGATCCACGAACGCTCGTTCCGGGTTCGACATTATGAATGCGATGCTTATCAGCGGCTGCATCCGGCTGTCTTCCTGCGCTATATGCAGGAGTCGGCCATGGACGCTTCCGCCGCTGCCGGCTACGACCATGCCAGATATGCCAGTATGGGGATGCATTGGTTGATCCGGGAGACTGATATCCGCTTTCTGGGCACTGTGACCTCCGACGATCAGCTGATCGTCAAAACCTGGGTGGCTGATTTTCGCCGGGTGCGCTCGCGCCGGGCATACGAGCTGCGTCTGGCAAGATCCGGCGAGGTTGTGGCGGCTGCCCATACCGATTGGGTCTTTCTAGATACCGCCACCCTGCGTCCGGCTACCGTTCCCGAAGAGATGATCCTGGCTTTCTATCCTGAGGGAGTGCCGGAACAGGCGCCCAGGCGCCATCGCTTTCCGGACAGCACATCTC
>JAHEEY010000053.1 GCA_024640485.1 Chloroflexota bacterium
AGGAAAACTACCCACTATAGGTAACGGTCGGCGGGGCTCCAAGGCGGCTGAATGATGGGTATTATCCAAACAAGTCATCAACTTTATCATCAAAGCTGCGCTCTGGGCCACCCTTCGGACTGGAACCTGACCGGCCGCGCATGTCGTCGTAGAAGGCCTGATCGTAGCGGCGCGATTTCACCGGGATGGGCATCTTGACCCCCCATCCCAGGAGCAGGACTTCTTCTTTCTCCTGCAAACGGGCCAGCATCCCCCGGAGCTGTTCGCGGCCGGCGAGGCCGGTCAGGACGGCGCGGATATCGTCGTCATCACCCAGCCAGCCGGTAATGCGGGTCCCTAATTGGGACATGACCTCGTCATCGATGCCCGAGGGGCGCTGGTCGATGACCAACAAGGTTACGAAATATTTGCGCAGCTCACGGGCGATGATGCCGAAGGCGGTCTGCCCGGCCAGATGAGGGTTCAGCAGTTTGTGGGCTTCTTCAATGGCGATGAGCAGCGGGCGGGGCGCCGGCTCCCCCTGGGTCTTATGCCGCTCCGTCTTCTTGACCCAATGCTGCCGGATGCGGCGGGTCAGTACGTTGGAGACCAGCAGGTAATCCAGGTCGTTGTCGTATTCGCCAAAACTGAGAATGACGTGACGGCCGTTCTCTAATTTATCGACGATGGCATGGACCGGATCTCCAGCGCTCTTCTCCACCACATACGCTTTGTCATAAATAATCGCCAACTTTCGATGCAGCGCTTCGGCTGCCTTTTCGTGGACGTTGTTTCCCCGGGCCCAGGCGGCGACTGAGTCATCTGAAGGGAAACTCTTGCCGCTCTCAAAATCAGTGTCCACAGCGCCCGGCACCAACTTCATGAATTCGCTGAACCAATTGCTGCCGAATGATCGTTCCAGAGCGTTCAGGGTGACGGCAGAGGTGTCGGTCAGATTCAACGATTCCGACAGCAGGAGAATGTCGCTGGTCTGGAAATCGGACAGGCCCAGCTCCAGGGTGAAATCGGGGGTGTGCCCCCGGACCATGGCGCCTTTGCCCAAGGCGGCCACCTGGACATCCCGGCTGAAAAGGGACTGCAGCCCGCGGACGCTGCCGCCCAGGTCGCTGTCCAGGTCGTCAAAGGCGTATTCGTTGTGCATGTCGAACACCAGGGCGGCGGCGGCGTTTTCCCGCATCAACCCGGCCAGGACCATCCGAGTGAGGAAGCTCTTGCCGGTGCCCGTGGCTCCAAAGATACCGCTGGAGCGCTTGACGAATTTGTTCAAGTCCAGCCGTACCGGGTACCCTTGTTCAATGGTGCTGCCGATGACAAACATGCCGGGCCCGTCAGTGCCGAAGATTTGATCGACATCGGCCTGGGTGGCCTGCCGCACCTCGGCGTGGTGGGCTGGCACCGTTTTTACCGGCTTGGGCCCCGGCTGTTCCAACCCTTTCTCAACTCTTTCCTGCCAATCCATCGACTCTGAGGGATCGTCGGGCCCCAGGTCCAAGAGCAGGGTGGGGTACATGTTGAGGGTGGTGAAAAGAGTCTTGCCCAGCAGCGCTTGTTGAATAGCCGGTTTGAGCCGGTCGGTCTTTTCGTCGGCGAAGCGGGGGTCTGTGGCGCCCAGCTGCAGGTCGGTGACCAGGCCGTAGTAGCGGAAGCGGCCGCTGTCACAAACCACGAAGCTGCCTTCCTGGACCTGGTCGGCCCGAACAGTCAGCCGGATGCGGAATCCTTCTCTCAGTCCACCGCCAATGATGTAGCCGATGGCGTTATTGTCGTCTACCATAGTCGATTTCTCCGTGTCGAGTCATGCAGCCGGTTAGCTGAACCCCAACAACTCCCCCTCTAATTCCAGATTTGGCAATGCTTCGCTCAACGCTTCCAGGGTTGGGATGAGCACATCGTAGTTGCTTCGCAGCAGTTCGATCAGCTCGGTGACTACTCCCATGACCCAGTTGGTATCTTGCCCCCGGATCTGATACGCGTTTACGATGTGGGCCACCAGCAGCTGGTCGACCGGCACCTTGTTCTCCACCGCCCGCAGCACCAGCCGCAGGTAGGGCAGGTTGTTGGTAAACAGGGTTACCTCGCTGGGATCGGCGCACAACTGTACCGGGTCCAGGTTGAGCGGGGGGCGCGGCGGCAGGCCGTAGCGAATGGTGCCGTTCAGCTGGTAGCCCACCGCCAGGACGTTCATTTCTATGGGCAGCATCCGGTTGTTCCGTTGATCGTTGATCAGCTCCGGCCTGGGGTTTTCCGCCAGTACCAGCCGGCGCACCAGCGGATCATCATCGATATGCATGTCGTAAATGAGCCCGTAGATCGCTTCCCGGGTGTCAACCGGCTGCGCTTTGACCAGGCTGCCAAAGGCGGGGACGCTGAGCTGGCTGACCCGGCAGCCCACGGCATAGCCGACGGTGCTGGCCCGGAGTACCCGGCCGATTTCAGGGTTTGAAGTATAGCTGTTCATCAATTTATCCTTCCGGCTGGCGGGGTGCAGAGGGACGGCAGCTCGTAGGCTGCGACCTGTTCCTTACAATCCTTCATGGCGCGTCTTTCCCCCTCTGGCCAATCCTTTGCTGCTCTGTTTCGCGGTTAGGCGGCCATCGATGCCGTATCGCTGCATATAAATGTCAATCATGAAGTTCAGTTCTTCCTGGTCCTGCCGGCCGACCACGGCCATCTCATCGGCGCGGGCGATGACATAGGGGTAATCGCCCAATATCCGGCATTGATCGTAAATCAGGGAATGGACCGCGGCAACTGAGGACGGGTCTTCGGCCACCCATTTGGGGATGTCCACTCGGGCGATATGATCGCCGCTGAGGCCGGGATTCATGTAGAAGAAACAGACTTCATTGGCCCGATCGTATTCCACAAATCGTTCATTGGCCGGAGAGATGCCTACGAAGACAACGCTGCGCTGTCCCGGTTCCAATATCCGGCTGAACAGCGCGGCATCGTTCAGGCCGCCGCCGGTGCCGGGCCTGCCTAGCGCTTTCCAGTCGAAACCTGGCTCTCTAGATCCTGCCAGGGTGTGCAGCAGGGTGACGGCGGCGCTGGTCATCGGCCGGTCGATATAGCCGGCCAGCAGGGCGCCGCTGTCATGCAGCTTGGTCATCCCGGCCAGCCACCGCTTGATATCATCGTTGGGTTCGGCGTCGGGGCTGCCGATGGGCCAGTAAAGCAGCCGTTGGTCCAAAATGGCCAGCAGTAGTGGGGTTTCATGCCGGTTTTCCCATGCCTTGTCGGCAAGGGTGCCGATCTCCTTAAGATCGCGCAGGATGCTGACCATGCCCCCTTCAATCACAAATTCGGCAGCTTCTTCTTCACTGTGGGGGTATCTGAACTCAGCCACGGTAAATGGTTCCGGTGACAGCTCAGCATCGTGTTCTCCGCGGCGATGCGGGTAAATAATCCCGCCAATGTTGATCAGGTAGTACAGGTGGGCCGCATGCCGATCCGGCAGGATCTGGGAGCCGTCGGTAGCGATAATTGTCGCCTGGGCCGGCGGCGCGGGAGGGTCAATCCGGCTGTTCAACGGCTGCGCGTGATTCAGCGGACGGGCGGAGCGGTACTGCTTGGGATCAGCCAAATCTTTGGCTTGTTCCAAGGCGTGTTCGACGGCTGTCCAATCAACGGCAAACTGATCCATTGTTTCCAACAGCCGGCTGCTGATCTCCAGACGGGACTGGCGGCGGGTCACTGCCGTTGAGGCCATTCTATCCAGATCGTTGATGAGCTTATCAAATTCCAGCGACATAGTTCGATTGTCTTTGGCTGCCTGTTTGGGAATTGAGTCTAGAGCGGTGAGCAGCTGATGAACTCAATTCCTGTTTCGGTGATCGGGACGGTTTCAGGTCCCGCTGTTGTTGTAAAACTGAGTAGCGATAAACGGCGACAAGGCGTATGCCACAGCAATGGCAAAGGTATCAATCCGCGGCACCAGGCCAGCGGTCAAGGCGCCTACCGCTCCCCCTTTTTGCTTGGTGTTGTGGTCGTCCAAGAGGTCATCCATCACCGGCCCGAGTTCTTCCCCGGCTCGAATCCGATCGGCGATGACCGGGGGCAGAAAGATCCGGGCGGCGGCGCCAACCCCTTCACGGCCGCTGCCGTCGACAATGACCACCCAACCTTGCAGCATCAGCCCCAATGGGTCCGGGTGTACGCCCCCTTCCAGCCCTATACCCATATCCGCGGCGGCCATCTGACGAGATGCGTTGGCCCGGTTGCGGGCCCCAGCGATGGTTTCGCTATCGTTTTGGGGCATTTCGCTGACCCCTGAGGGGACATCTACTGGGCATATCTGAGCTTCCGGCCAGACGCGATGAACCATGCGTCTCACGGCGTCGACCTTGACAGGATTGGTGGAACCTACGGCGATCTTCATAGATTTGTCTGTATTGTGGCGTGGCACATGATCAAAAGTTGATTGAACTACCCGATCTCGATTTTGGTGACCGCTTCGAAATCTACCGTGCCATCACTGCCCAGTACGGTTTCTAAGGCGATTTGGGCAAAGCGGAAGAATGACTGCAGATCGCCGATGCGATCGAGATAGAAGGTGGCCAGCTGCCGCTCTTCATCGCTCAGTTCGCCTTCGGCCAACTGTAGTTTCTCGATGCTTTCCCCCAGGACATGCAGGGCCAACTGCACTTCGCGGCGTTCGCGGCTGTTCAGGACGTTGCGGATGACCTGCCAGAAATCAGATTCGGCCGCGTAATACTTCTTGCGTTCGCCACGCATCCATACTTCTTTGGCCATCCCCCAACGCTCCAGCGAGCGCATATTCATGCTCACCGAGCCTTTGCTGATTTTCAGCCCGCTGGCAAGATCGTCCAGCGACATCGCTTCCGGGCTGAGAAGCAGGGTGCCGTATAGGCGGCCCATCACTTCACTAAACCCAAAGAAACGCGCCAACCGTCCAACCCCAGCAACGGTGCTGTTGCTAACTGCGGTCAAACTCTCGTGCATTGATACTCCCATCGTTCAAAACGTTTTGAATGTGCGCAGAGTATCAAAATTTGCCGGGCGCGTCAAATTATCCGTAGTTGGCTGGGGGTTCAAAAAAAGCCATCGACCGTTTTCGGGCCGATGGCTTGATTGTTGATGGAACGAGACAGCGCGGGCAGCGATTGCTGCGGGCTCTCAATCCTCAGATTACATATTGCTGATAATCGCTTTTGCGAACTCGGAGCACTTAAGCTTGGTGGCGCCTTCGATTTGACGGTGCAGATCGTAGGTGACAGTCTTGTCCTGAATGGTCTGGGTCATAGCGGTGACGATCAACTTAGCCGCTTCGCCCCATCCCATGTAGTCCAGCATCATGACACCACTGAGGATGAGGCTGCTGGGATTGACCTGATCTTTACCGGCATATTTAGGGGCGGTGCCGTGAGTCGCTTCAAAGAGCGCGATGCCGTCACCGATGTTGCCGCCGGGAGCCATGCCGAGGCCGCCAACTTGGGCCGCTGCCGCATCGCTCATGTAATCGCCATTGAGGTTCAGGGTGGCGATGACTTCGTAATCATTGGTGCGGGTCAGCAGCTGCTGCAGCATGTTGTCGGCGATGCGGTCCTTGATAACGATCTTGCCTGCAGGAGCCTTGCCGTTGTATTTCTCCCAAACCTCATCTTCCGAGATGGTTTGGTCGCCAAATTCCTCGGCCGCTAGTTGGTATCCCCAGTTCTTGAAAGCGCCTTCGGTGAATTTCATGATATTGCCCTTGTGGACAATGGTGACACTGGAGCTGCCGTGTTCAATCGCGTATTCGATGGCCTGGCGTACCAGACGCTTGGTGCCAAATTCACTGACCGGCTTAATGCCGATGGCGGCATCGGTGCGCACACTCTTGCCCAATTTCTCATTCATGAAATTGATGATTGACTTCGCTTCTTCTGAATCCGCTTCCCACTCCACACCAGAGTAAACGTCTTCAGTGTTTTCGCGGAAGATGACGATGTCCATCTTTTCGGGCTCGCGCATCGGGCTGGGGGTGCCGGGGATATAACGGACCGGGCGGACACAGGCATACAGATCCAGTACTTGGCGCAGGGTTACGTTTAAGCTGCGGAAACCGCCGCCAATGGGGGTGGTTAGAGGGCCCTTGATGCCTACCACGTATTCTCGCATGGCGTCAAAGGTCTCTTGGGGCATGTAGTCGCCATCATAGAGCGCTGCCGCTTTCTCGCCTGAGAAGATCTCCATCCAAGCGATTTTGCGTTTGCCGCCGTATGCTTTCTCAACCGCTGCGTCCATAACCAAAATTGAAGCGGGTGTGATGTCAACGCCAATGCCATCGCCTTCAATGAAAGCAACGATGGGATTGTCAGGTACCTGTAATTTGCCATTTTCGAAGGTGATCTTTTTGCCTTCGGGCACTTGTATTTTTGAATAAGCCATTCTTAACCTCTCCTAGTCATTTGTAATCCTGGATATCGTTTCCAGGTGAGGGGCACCATAACTGCCCCTTGTCGATTATACCTGTAAGCCGGGAAAGCGCTATCGACTGCGATCGGATGCGCTATGTGTTCGAAGCGTGTAATTATGTCAACAGAGTGGCCCGCGACGCACTTTTTTGATGACCGTTCTCGGAGGAGGGCGGATAGTGCCCAAGGTTCGCAGCCGGTTTTTGAAAGGGCGTGATAAAATAGAAGAAGCGTCGCAACCCCATGTTGCCAGCATGGGCAGCCAAGCAGGAACTTACAGAAAAAAAGCGGCTTCGGGCAGGTAAACGATTTCGACTGATGCCGCGCCGGCTGGGCATACCGGTATGCCAGGCCGATGCCGTTTTACTGCAGAGGCCATTCTTAAAATATGATGAATCTCGCAAACAGGAATCAGGCTCTTTTGGCTGCGGTCAGCTAGAATATAGGTGCCAACGAATTTGGCACATAATCTCTGCTGTGCTGTCCTTTCGTTCAGCCAAATGGGGATGTAGGAGCAAATCGATCATGTGGTTATCTGCCATATTGGTGTGTGATGGAAGTAATGATTAAGCGAGTGGGACTGGTCTCGTTCTTGATGTCAGCTCTGATCTTGGCGGCTTGCGGCGGCAGATCTGGGGCTGGCGATGCCGCGACGGAAACTCCCAGCGTCAGCGGGGCCGTAACAGCTGAACTCATTCTCGCGACTGATCCTCCAGCTGTTTCATCCGCTACGGCTGTCAGCCAGGAGGTTAGCACGCCGGCGGCGACCCCGGTACTGGCACCCTCTTCGGAGCCAGCACCATCTCCAACATCATCCATGCCAGATCTCTCGATTGCCAGCGATGACATTTTTCTCTACCCAGTGCCGTCCATTTTTGCTGGGGACAAAGTCACCTTCCAACTTTGGCCGACGGTTCCCGAACCAATTTCCCCGGAAAATGTGGCCGTTCAGATTTCGATTGACGGTGCTGAAGTGGCCCGCGGCGCTTTGAGTGGGAACAGCCATCTGTCCGGAGAAGCGGTAGGGTTATTTGAGTGGGTGTGGGACGCAACTGAGCCAGGCCCTCATCGGATACAGGTGACGTTGGATCAAGAGGACACCATCAGACTCGGTGATGAGGATCCGAATAACAATACGGCATCATTAGATGTGGTGGTGTTGGACTCGCAAACACGTTCCGCAGATGAAGCCACCGCTATCTGGAAGACGGCGACGAGTGAATGCTGTCTCATCCATGTTGTCAGCGGGACGGCGGCGGATCGCGATCTCCCCCAACTGCTGGCTCTGATCGATCAAGCCGCCTTCCAGGCGTCGGCGAAATTGGGTGAGGAACCTCAGAAGCAGATTGATATTTATCTGATTGACCGCGTGATTGGCCAGGGCGGCTATGCCAGCTCTGGCATCGTGGTCAGCTACCTGGATCGGGACTACACCGGGAACGATCTGCTGCAGGTGCTGGTCCACGAATTGGTGCATCTGTTGGATCGCCAGTTTGCCCCTCAGCGAATCTCTTTCCTGGCCGAAGGATTGGCGGTTTGGGCCAGCGGCGGGCACTACAAAGCGGAAAATATCGACCAGGCGATCATCGCCATGCGGAATACAGATCGCTACCTGCCGCTGCCTGATTTGATCAACGACTTCTACCCTTCACAACATGAAACCGCCTACTTCCAAGCAGCCGGATTCGTCAGTTACCTGATCAACACGTACGGTTGGTGGCCGTTCCGCGACTTCTATATTGATGTTACTCAGGATAAGGCTGATTCGTTGGCTGCCGCGGTGGACCAGAGTTTGCAGGCTCATTTTGGACAAAGCCTGTCTGATGTTGAAGCGAGCTGGATCGAATATCTGGATGGGCTGACGGCCGATCCGACTGCGATCCCCGATGTGCAGACGACGGTACATTACTACGAAGTGATGCGCCGCTACCAGATGCAATACGATCCGACCGCATATTTTCTTAAGGCGTGGATGCCTTCACCCAGCAGCGTCTTGGAACTGGGAAGCCCAGCCGATTTCAACGGACACCCTGAGACTGAGCAGAACATCGCTTTGGAAGTCATGTTGGGCGCGGCAGACCGTTCGCTCAAGAAGAAGAACTACGCCAGAGCCAACGTGCTGCTCAACAGTATTGAGCGGGTCCTGGACAGTGATGGCCAGTTCCTCGATCCGTTTTCTATGAATTACTGGCGTATCGTGCAGACCGTTTCTGCCGAGGGGTACGTGGTTCACCAGGTTATTTTGTCTGGAGATAGTGCGGTCGTAGCCGCCACCAGGGACGGCAGTAATGGGATAATACAGTTGAATTTGACCTTGAATGGGCAGGCGTGGATTCTGGTCGATTGACCCTTGCTGTAGGGTGAAGCATTTTTGCTTTTATGTTACAATGCGTTCATTGAAGTAGCAGGCCTTTAGTTACTGATGTTGGGTTCTGCAAAGGGTTCGCACATGATTGAAGTGGCAATTGATAGTATCCGTATTAGCTTGGTTTCACAGCATCGGATTGTGATGCTGAAAGAGATTGACGCCGATCGCCAGTTGCCGATCTGGATAGGCCCTTGTGAAGCGGACGCGATTACGATTGAACTGCAGGATGTTAAGGTAGCCCGCCCTGTCACGCATGATCTGCTTAAGAATGTGGTTAGCGAGCTTGGCGGCCGCATCTCTCACGTCCTGATTCGGGCGTTGAATGAGAGCGTCTTCTATGCCAGTCTCTTTATTGATGTGAATGAAGAGGTGCATGAAATTGACTGCCGTTCCTCTGATGCCATCGCTTTGGCTGTGAGAGCCAAATCCCCGATCTTTGTTAATCCTGAAGTCATGGATGAGGCTGCTATCATGCCGGAAGCCGATATTCAGGAGCCGGATGCGACAATGGAACCAAGCGAAACGCCGGCAGAGGAGCTGGACGCTTTTTCGGACTTTGTGGATTCGCTCGATTTCGATGATTTCGAAAACGAGTAGACCTCTTTGCCGGCGGGGTCAGCTGCGAGAATGTTGGCTGCAACCAGAGTAGCCCGTGTCATCTCCTTGCTGACAATAGAAGCGTTGTTTTAGGTAACTCTTGATATTCTGGAGAGTTGTCAGGAGTCTACCAAGTGGCTGTCTCTACGGTGATGAGCCGTCTCTCTAAATGATATTTGCGAATAAAGGTGCCAGTACCTGATATGTAGCCGCTGTCTTTCAGCTGGCTGGAACGTGAAACGTGAGAATCTTGCGTTTCACGTTTTATGTTATAGTTCCATCCTATGAATATGATTGAACGTCTACCACCCCACAGTAATGAAGCCGAAGAGGCTGTTCTGGGCTCGCTGCTCATCGATCCGGACGCCATTTTTGAAGTCGCAAGCTTCTTGAAACCGGAGGCGTTCTATCGCGTTCAGAACCGATGGATTTATGACGCCATCATCACCTTGAATCAACGGCACGAGCCGCTTGATTTCATCACCTTGACTGAGGAGCTGCGCCGGCGAGAGCAGCTGGAGGAGATCGGGGGTGAAGGGTATGTCATCGGCTTGATCAACGCTGTACCCACGTCGGTCAATGCCCGCACCTACGGCCGGATGGTGGAAGCGGCGGCAATACGCCGAAGGATGATTGGTGCCGCCAGCACCATTGCCAACCTGGCCTATGACGAGTCCGAGAAAATCGACATCGTTATTGACCGGGCTGAGCGGAGCTTGTTCAGTATTAGTGAAGAGCGCACCACTCGCGATCTGGTGCCCATTAAGCAGATTGCGCGCGATTATCTGGAGCGGGTTGAAGAGCTCAACCGGCGAGGCGATGATGTTATCGGGGTGCCCACCGGTTTCGTCGATATGGACCGGCTGCTGGGTGGGCTGAATAAATCGGATCTCTTGATTGTCGCGGCACGTCCTGGTATGGGTAAGACCAGTTTCCAGAACTCGATTGCTTTGACGGCGGCTACCCGTTTTGGCAAACGTATCGCCATGTTTAACATGGAAATGTCCGGTGAACAGCTGGTGCAGCGCATGATCTCAGCGGAAACCCGCATCGATTCACAGCGGCTGCGGCGCGGCGATTTGCGCGATCATGAATGGCCAATCTTCTTGGAGGCGGTGGGCCGGCTGTCGGAAACCCGCATTTTTATCGACGACACCCCGTCTATCACTCCGATGCAGCTGCAGACCAAATGCCGCCGGCTGTATGCCGAACATGGCCTGGACATGGTGATGATCGATTACCTGCAGTTGATGCAGGCGGAGAGAACCACAAACAACCGGGTTCAGGAGATCAGTGAGATCTCCCGTTCTCTCAAGCAATTGGCCCGGGAGCTCGATGTGCCGGTGGTAGCGGCCGCGCAGCTGAGCCGTGCTGTTGAGCAGCGGCAAGACAAGCGGCCGATGCTTTCTGACCTCAGAGACAGCGGTAGTATTGAGCAGGACGCTGATATCGTCATGTTTATTTACCGGGATGAGTACTATAATCCTGATACCACCGAACGGCCCAACATCGCAGAAATCAACGTCGCCAAACATCGAAATGGGCCTACCGGCACCATCGATCTGTATTGGCATGCCCAATTGGCAACATTCCGGAATCTGCAGCGTCAGGAAATTGATCTCTAGATGGGTGACCTCTCTATGCGGAACCGGCAAGCGGGGTAAGGATGATGAAAGGGTTTACTGGCTTCCCTGAAGGAAAACTGCGGCTGACGCAGGTGCCCAACCTGTTCTTCAGTGAGCTGCTGCCGATCATCGACAATCTGTCTGAGCTGAAGGTGACATTGTATGCCTTTTGGGCGCTGACCCAGCGTGAAGGGCAGGTGCGATTCCTGCGGTTGACTGATTTCTTGAATGATCCTGTCTTTGTCCGCGGGCTGGATCCCAACACGACGTTGGCTACGGAAGCGTTGATGGATGGTATTGAGCGGGCGGTGGCCCGCGGTACCTTTTTACACGTCAACATTGAAAGCGCTGATGGGCGGATGGATCTCTATTTCTTGAACACTGAGAAGGGCAGGGCGGCGGTTGATGGGATCACCCGCGGAGAGTGGCGGCCCAACCCCGATGAGGACGAGCCGATCACCTTATTGGTGGAGCGGCCGAATATTTTTGTGCTGTACGAGCAAAATATCGGCGCGCTGACCCCGATGATCGCTGATGAACTGCGTGATGCTGAGCAGACGTACCCGCCCCGTTGGGTGGAAGAGGCGATCCAATTAGCGGTAGAGAATAATGTGCGCAAGTGGCGCTATATCCTGAGTATTCTAGAAAGATGGCGAAATGAAGGAAAACAAGATGGAATCGGCCGCCGAAGTACTCAAAAAGAGCTTCGGAAAATTCCCGATGAATACAAGCACATCATCAAGCGGTGACATGGAAGAAACGACGAGCCAGCCGGTAGGCAGCGGCGCGCCAGACTGTCCCATTTGTCAGGGCTTGGGTTATGTGGTGCCTGACGTGCCGGTCACGCATCCTGGTTTCGGCCGGGCGCAGCCATGCGCCTGTCAAAGCGCGGCTCGAGAAACGACCCGGATGCAGAACCTGATGCAGCTGAGCCAGGTGGGAGCGTTGGAGGATTGTACCTTCGAGCGGTTTTTGCCTGAAGGGATCGGCTTGACTGCCACTAAGCGGCTGAATCTCAAAATGGCTTTTGATCGAGCATTGGCATATGCTCAAGATCCGCAAGGGTGGTTAATCCTAAAGGGAGGCTACGGCAGCGGCAAAACCCATCTGGCTGCGGCCATCGCTAACCACCGCCTGAATTTAGGGCATGGAGTGCTTTTCGTCAGCACCCCCGATCTGCTGGACCATCTTAGATCGGCTTACAGCCCCAGCGCCATCACCAGCTATGATCAACGTTTCGAGCAGGTACGTGATGCCTCGCTGTTGATCCTGGATGATTTAGGTACTCAGAGCAATACCGAATGGGCCCAGGAGAAGCTGTACCAGATATTCAATCATCGGTATAACGCCAAACTGCCCACCATTGTCACCACTAACGAAGAGCTTGAATCGATCGAGATCCGTATCCGCTCGCGTATGGTTGACCCCAGCCTGGTGCAGATTATCACCATTCTGGCGCCGGATTTCCGCCGGACCGGCGTCGGTCAAGACCAGTCTGATCTCTCTACATTGACGCTGCACGGCGACAAGAAATTTGAAAACTTCGACCTGCGCCAGCGTGAATTGCCCCGTTCAGAAGCTGAGAACCTGCAGCGCGCGTTTGACACCGCCCATGAATTCGCGGAACACCCTGTTGATTGGCTGGTGTTCAACAGCGCCAGTTTCGCCAATGGGAAAACCCATCTGGCGGCTGCTATCGCCAATCATGTGGCCAATCGGGGCGAATCGGTTCTTTTTATCGTCGTCCCCGATCTGCTGGACCATTTGCGGGCCAGTTTCAACCCTGCCAGCGGCGTCCGGTATGACAAGCGGTTCGATGAAGTGAAGACAGCACCGCTGTTAATTCTGGATGATCTTGGGACTGAAAGCGCCACTGCTTGGGCGCGAGAGAAGCTGTACCAGCTGTTCAACTACCGGTACAACGCTCGCCTCCCCACCGTGATCACCACGGCTACGCCCATCGATGAACTGGATCCAAGACTGGAAGCGCGGATGCTGGACGGCAGCCGCTGCACCTTCTTCTTCGTTGAAGCGCCCAGCTACCGGGGCGGAGTCAAGCCACGACCCAATTCCCGTAAACGAAAATAGGTGCAAGGAGCGTTTGCCCTTGCACCTATCATAGATTGAAATTGAGAGGCCAGCTCGGCCTCCGCAGTTTGCGGCTGCCTGTTATTGCTGGGGGATGATCAGGTCGTCACCGATTTTGATGTGATTAGCACTGAGCAGACCGTTGGCAGCGACGATCTGGTCTACAGAGGTGTTGTATTGAGCGGCAATGCCGATGAGGGTATCACCAGTTTTAACCCGGTGAATGCGTGGGGTGGTGACCGGCAGGGCGCTTTGCACAGATTCGATAGCTGTCTCAACCACCGGAGCGCTCTCCTCAGATAACGCCGCTTCCGGCGCTTCCTCGGCGGCTGGTTCACTGATCGCCCCTGCTGGTTCTTCTGCTGGAGCTGCCGGAGGCGCCTCAGCCGTATCTCCTTCCACCGGTTCGACAACGGCCTCGACTTCCGTGGAGGCGTCGTCCTGGCGAGGAGTTGCAGCTGGCTCTTCAATGACCGCGGGGACCAGTATCTGTGGGATTAGCTCTTCAATCGGGGCGGTGATCACAATGCCTTCACCCATGACCACTGGAATAATGTGGCCAAAAATGAGCGGACGCACCATGGCGACCGTCAGCACAACGACAGCCATGACCGCTGCCAGAATGCCGAATCTAGTCCATTCTTCGTTTTCGCGTGTTTCGTTACCTTCGGTCATCTGCACACCTCCAGAGCTTTGTTTGCTCATAATCATAGCGTTATGCTGATTGATTTGCCAATTTCAAGGAGTAATCAGTGCGTCCACGGCACTGTCCAATGGATTGTCAGCGTTTGAGTGCTGAGCCTCTATCCAATCGATAACCGGCTGGCGCCAATTAATGCCGGTGTCATAAGCGTCGGGATCAATTTCAGCCAGCAGGGTGTAATCATCACCGCCGGCGTACATGAAATCATTGACCAGCAGATGGTAGCGTTGATCTGGGGAGATCTCCGCACCGCTTTGGTTTAATATCCAGTGGATCCCCTGCTGATGGGCGCCGCCGATAGCGGCCTGGCCTCGGGCTAAGGCCAATACTCTCAGCAGCTGCTGGCCCGATAGACTCATGTCGATGATCACGTTTTCAAAGGGCATCACGCTGACGATACCCGCCAGGGTGATTTCCCCCGGCGGCAGCGTATCCCTCATGCCGCCCAGGTTGCTGATGGCCACATCAGCTGGGTATGCCTGCAGCCATGATTCCGTGGTCAGCGCCTGCATCTCCTGGCTGCGCCGCTGTATGCCGGCACTGGTGTAGCCAATGGCGGTTTCCAGCTCTACCTCAACTTGCTCCTGCCATTGACTGACGATTGCGGCAACGTCGGGATCAGCAAGCCCCCCTTGATTTGTATGGACAGCCGCATCCACTGCCAGCACGGTGTCGCTGGACGTGTCGAAGCGGAAATTGACCTGGGCATAGCTGGCCATGTGGCTGCCGCCGCCGATAAGGGTGATCCCGTTGACCTCTTTGGCGAACAATTCGTTGCAGTGTCCTCCGCCCATGAGATCGATACCTAAATCGCCGACCTGTTGAGCCAGATGCTCTAGTTCATTTTGACAAAGGTGGGCCGGCACCAGAATAAGTTCAGCGCCCATCGCAGTGACCTCAGGTATTGCCTGGCGCAGGGCGTCCTCATAAGGAATGAAATCGAATTCGGCTACGTTGGCAGGGTGGGTGGTGACCGGGGTGCTGGTTGAAGTCAACCCGATGAGGCCAACCTGAATGCCGTTGATAGGGATGATGGTGTAAGGTTGGATGCCCAGGTCGACTGGGGTGGTGCCGTCTGAACGGTAGCGTAAATTGGCGCTGAGATAGGGGAAGTCGGATTGGCTGGCTCTGGCCTTTAAATCATCCAGGCCGAAATCGAATTCATGATTGCCAACAGCGGCAGCATCGTACCCCATGGTGTTCATAACCTCGACCATGCTCTCTCCCTCAAACCAGGTGGAGATCGCCGGGCCAGTCCACATATCGCCGCCGCTGAGGATGAGGGTGTCCTCGTCGGGGCTTCCCGCCGCCTCTTGCCAAAGGCCCATGAGATTGGCTGCCGCGGCGGCAGGCTCGCTTCCCTCCATCCAGCCGTGTTCGTCATTGGTGTACAGGATGGTCAGTTCATGGATGCTGTTTTCTTCAATGGGTTCCACGGCGGC
>JAHEEY010000409.1 GCA_024640485.1 Chloroflexota bacterium
CCCGCCACCATATCAGGATGGTGACCAGGATGATAGACAAATCTCGGATCCAGGCGGTATTCTCGTCGGCAGCAATGTTTTTGTAGAATTCCCCCATCCAGCTGAAGTCAATAATGGATGTTGGCTGGTAAAGCAGTGTCGGCAGCGTCAGGAAGAGCAGTCCCATGAGGGTGAGGGAGATGACATTGCGCTGGGTTGACGTTGGCAGCGAAGCCAAGCTCATCAGCCGGATCATGTTGAAGGGGAGCAGCATCAACAGCAGCAGCCAGAAGAAAATCCTGGCGATCGGCCAGTTCTCCGTCCCCGGCATCAATGCTGCCGCGATGGGCGTGATCAGAGATATCTCCATGGTGCTCCAGCTGATATAAATCATTTCGCGCTGGAAGTATCCCCATGCGGAGTGAAGCGTCGGCTTGAATTCGGTCTGTTTGATTGACTTGAATTGGAAAGCCATGGTCACACTCTGGGCGTATCCGCGTTGGCTGACCGCGGCACAATTTCGGCCGGCTGAGGCGTGGGGACGGCGCTCAGTGCGGATTCGGTCGTTGAACGGGTCTGCCCTGCTTTTTGGAATGCCGGTAAATCCGAAGGAATATGATAGGACAAGATGTTCTGCAGACTGGTGGGAGGCGGCTCAGGCGACAGGGAAATAACCACCACTCGCCTGCCGGCTTCCTTGAGCCGCAGCAGTGTGACCACCATTTCTTCGGTTACCACCGCAGTCACCAATACCATAGTAGCTCCCCAAGGGAGCATTGGACTCTGCCGGACCATCATCTGCTCGATGGACCCTGTGGCGAACTCAGTCACCGCAGCCAGCGCCTCAAGAATATGGCTCAGCTGTTCGGGGGAACGCCCAGGCGCGACTCGGATAGACTGGTCTGAACTGGGTACCGAACCGTTAGCGTAGACGCCCACGCCCCAGCGCTGTTGAATGCCGTAATTTGCCGCGGATGCGGTGACGCTGACGGCCCGTTCCAGCAGTTCCGGATCAAAACCCATCCAATGCTTGGCGAAAGTAGCCACGTTTAAAAACAGCGCCATGGTCATCCCCGACGAGGGGTCGTAGATCTTTGTCTGCAGATTGCCCCGGCGGGCAGTCGCTTTCCAATGGATGTCACGGAAGCGGTCTTCAGGCTGATAATCCCGGATCCCTCGGGTTTTGATGGGGTCGGTAAACAGGTGCCTCCGGGCAGTGATATCGCCGAAAGGCTCCTTCGCCGGCAGCCCCAATTCCTCCAAAGGCCAGATTTGAGGATAGACCACCAGGGTATCGATATATTTGTGCGAGCGTTCCACGGTGAACAGGGTGAATAGATCCCCTGACTGGTAGCTCACCGGTCCCAGCTGGTAGTAGCCTCTGGTGGGAAAGCGCAGCGTTGTTTTTCGGCGTGATATCTGATGCCCGTGGAGAGAAAAGGTGTTCAGCAGCGTGTATTTTCCGGTGATGGCACTGGCTGTCTGCGATATCTTGCTTTCAGACTCAGGGGCTACAGGCAGTTCATCGCGGAAGCGGAGCCAGGTCAGGGGCAGGAACTTGTCATTGGCTACCGTGACTGTCAGCTCAACCGGCTCGCCGGGAAAGACATGGGTGCGGTCGAAGCTCCGCTCGTAGGTAACCCCCACAAGCGACAGGTTTTTCCAGAAAGTGCTCACCCAGACGATGAGCAGCAGGGTGGCGCCCAGCGCCAGCAGGGGCCCGTTCCGTTCCGCGAGGAAGCCGGCAACCAGGAAGATGACCGCCAGAGGAATCCAGGCATCGCTGAAGATGCTGTTTTCCCGCTCCCGTACCACCAGGCCGCGGGCGATGGCGGCGTCGGCCAGACTAATCCCTTTGCCAGTGAGGGCTGCCTCAAGCAGACGCCTGCGCGCCTGCTTCCGGTCGTCCTGCTGGTTTTCCCGAATCGTCAGGTAGAGGGTTTCCGTTTCCCGGATCATGCTTGTTCCACGGGCACTGGGACAGTATCGACTACCTCACGGATGACATCTTCCGGTCTCCGTCCGCGCAGCCGGGTCTGAGGATTTACAATCAGCCGGTGGGTCAGTACGTAAGGCGCCATCGCTTTAACATCATCGGGGATGACGAACTCTCGGCCGTGAATGGAGGCATATGCCTGGCAAGTGTGGTACAAGGCCATGGTCGCCCGCGGGCTGGCGCCCAGTTCAATGTCGTCGTGATGGCGGGTGGCCCGGGAGACGTTGACGATATAGTTTCGGACTGATTTCTCCACTCTGACCTCTCTAACCAGCCGCTGCATCTGCAGGATTTCTGCCGGCTCGATCACTTTTTCCAGGCTGTCCAACGGGTCCTGCCGTTCGAAGCGGACCAGAATCTCATTCTCTTCTTGTTCGCTGGGATAACCGATGGCCAATTTCATTAGGAAGCGGTCCAACTGCGCTTCGGGCAGCGGGAAGGTCCCCTCAAGCTCAATGGGGTTCTGGGTTGCCATGACCAGGAAAGGGCGGGGCAGCTGGTGGGTGGCCACATCAACGGTCACCTGCCGCTCCTGCATCGCTTCCAGCAGAGATGATTGGGTCCGGGGGGTTGCCCGATTGATCTCATCCGCCAGCAGGATTTGACTGAAAATGGGGCCGGGGCGAAATTCGAATTCGGTCGCCTTCTGGCTGTAAAAATAGATGCCGGTGACATCAGACGGCAGCAAGTCAGGGGTGAATTGGACCCGGCGAAAAGTGCAGCCCAGAGAGGCGGCGATAGTCTTCGCCAAGGTGGTCTTGCCTGTCCCCGGCACATCTTCCAAGAGCAGATGTCCTTCGCATAGGATGGCGATCAGGGCGATATCGATGATCTCATCTTTACCGACGATCACCTTCTGGATGTTTTCCCGCAACCGGGCAGCTGTTTCTGCAATCATAATATTACCTGGCGCCCTGAAGCTGTTCGCACTGCTTGAGGGTCAAAGAATTCAGTATTATAAGAAGCCCTACTGGCGGGCGGAATCGCGATAGGGGGCCAAGGCGCTGATAATCTGCTGGTGAAGGTGGCCGTTGTCAGCGATGATCCCGTTGACCAATGTCTTCGGCTGGTTAAATGGAAACGCCGCATCGTCCAGGTTGACGCAGCGGCCGCCAGCTTCCTGCACCATCAATACCCCGGCGCAGATATCCCATTCATTTTTTGGGCCCCGGCTCCAGGTGGCATCGGTGTGTCCTGCGGCAACCCGGGCCAATTTGTAGGCAATGCTGCCCATGGTGGTCAATTCCACCAACGCTTCGAACGGAGCAAACTCGCCCCGTTTCCTCTCGGAGCGGCTGGCATCAATCTTGGCTCCGTCAAGCTGGGTTCGGTCAGATACCTGCACCGGTGTCCCGTTGAAGAACATCCCTTCACCTTTGGCAGCGGCAAATAGCTCTCCGGTGGGTGGATTGAAAATCACACCCAGCACCGGCTGCCCGTCTTCAACCAGGGCCACCGAGACCGAGAATTCCGGCATGCCCATGACGAACTCCTTGGTGCCGTCCAATGGATCGACAACCCAGACCAATTTCCTGGAAAGGCGTTCATGGCTGTCTACCGTCTCTTCACTCAGCCAGCCCGCTTCAGGCAGCCGGGCCAGAAGCTTCTCTTTCAGCAGGTTGTCAGCCGCGAAGTCGGCATCTGTGACCGGGTTATCCGGCCTCTTGTCGGTGACATCAAACGAAGATCGATAGAAGCCCATAATGGCGGCGCCCGCCAGGCGAGTAATCTCAATGGTATCGGTAAGTAGTTCATTCATAGCGGAAAGAAGTATAAGTCAAAACCCCCGTCGGGGAAAGCGGCCCCGGGAGACGGCTGTCAGGGCTTCCTGATGCCGCCGGTCGGTTGGGGCGGCTGTGATCAGGACGTGAAAACAGGCTTGACGCCTTTCGCTGATTTGCATACTGTAAGAGTAGCGATTCTACCCGTATTTTCAGGAGTTTCCGGATGAAAAAGATGCGTTGGATGACAATCGTGGTGGCGCTGGTTCTGACATTGCTGATGGCCGCGGTGGCCTCGGCGCTGACTTATCAGGTGCAGTGGGGCGACACGCTGAGCAGTATCGCCGCTCGATTCGGCAGCACGGTTCAGCAGATCGCTGAGGTAAATCAGATCAGCAATCCCAGCCTGATTTATGCCGGCCAACAGCTGGTTATTCCTGAGTCAGGTGGGAATCCTACGACACCGCCGCCGTCGGTGCCCCCCTCGGCGCCGCCGCCCAGCAGCGGCAGCAGCTATACGGTGCAGCCGGGCGATACCCTTTCCCGTATCGCTCAGCGCTTCGGCAGTACCGTCGCCGCGATTGCC
>JAHEEY010000410.1 GCA_024640485.1 Chloroflexota bacterium
GCTGAGTTCGACGAGGCCTTGGAAGAGATTAAAGAAGTCCAGGTGATTGGCTTTCTCGCCCGTACCTTGCAGGAGCCTTTTGACGTAGATTACAACCAGCTTCTAGCAGTGCTCCGGCTGGTTCAAAGCGGTCACGTCGGCGAAGCGCGTGATTATCTGGATAAGCTGAATAAGGATGCCGCATTGGCTGATGAGGCTGTCCGCTTGTGGGATGTCTATAGCCGATATCAGGCGGCCCAAAAGGATGAGCGGTCAGCGTCGCAGTTCCTGGCTGAAATGCTCTTCGAGAAGCATTACACTGCCAGGGCCGCCCTCATCCGGGCAGTGCTGGCCAATGAGACCGCTGAGGCACGCAAGTTGGTTGAATCGATTCCCGGTATCGACCAATCTGTGATCGATCGCATTCAGCAGATCAAGAAAGTCACCGAAGAAGACCGTGAGAAAGTGTGGAAATTGGGTGGGCTGCATGTGATCGGATCGGAACGCCACGAGTCTCGCCGCATCGACAATCAGCTGCGAGGGCGTGCTGCCCGTCAGGGTGATCCGGGGTCCTCTCGCTTCTTCCTCTCGTTGGAAGACGATCTGATGCGCCGGTTCGGTGGCGAACGGCTGAAAGGGTTCATGAGCCGCACCCGAATTCCCGAAGACATGCCTATCGAGAGTGGCATGCTGGATAGGATTATCGAGAGTTCCCAGGAGCGAATCGAAGGGTATAACTTCGATCTGCGAAAGAACGTGGTCGAGTATGACGATGTCATGAGCCGGCAGCGTCAGGCGATTTACGGACAGCGGCGGGCGATTCTTCTAGATCAGGCCACAGACCTGGACGAAAACGTAGAGAGCGCTTTTGCCGGCACGATTTCGGAACTGGTAGAAAACTATGTCGATAACTACCGCGCATTCATGCGCGGCGAGATCGACCGGGCGATTTCCGATTTCAGCACTGAGGCGACTGATGCCCTCAATCTGAACGGAGTCATCAACCGGCTCCGCGGCTTGCTGCCGGATATCATGAAGCTGGATAAAGGGGCCTTGGCAGAGCTTTCCGTCAGAGACCTGACAGATGAGCTGATGCTGCTCGCCTATCAGAACGAAGAGAGCGGCTATAACTTGCTGCAGCTCCTCCAGGCGATGGGGCGATTTCTGCCGCTGCTGCCGCCGGTGCCCAATCTGGCGACCTTGGCGGCACGCCGGTCTGGACAGCTTCAGGCCAAGGAGTCGATTCATCGTGACTATTTAGCACAGGTCGATGCGCTGTTCAACGAGTTTCTTGCCGAACAGATTGAGACCACCGAACGGAAACTCATTTGGGAAAAAGCGGCGGAGAAGTTGAGCCATGCCTTTGAGCTCTTCAATGTCGACGGTTTGTCCCAAAAGACCGCTGCTGGCAGACAGCTTCGCTTTAAGGTGGCTGCGGATGAGGCGCTGCGAGGGCTGCTGCTGGAAAGCCTCTCCGCGCTGGACGGTGAACAGCTGGTCACCGCCTTGAATACGTATGTGAAACGGCAGCAGGACAAATGGCGGCAGCAGATCGGCGAAGAAGAGTTCCTTAATTTCCAAAGATTGCTGTTGTTGGATGCCATCGACCGTGAGTGGCGCGACTACCTGACCGCGATGGATGACCTCCGCCGTGAGGTTGGCCTGGCTGCCGTCGGTCAGCGCGACCCCAAGGTGGAATACAAGCGCCGCTCCTACGAGATGTTTTCCGATATGCGCAGCAACATCGACAAGGACATTGCCGACCGCTACTTCCGCCAAATTGCCTCACACCAGGCATTTGTGAAGCAGCAGGAAGCTGCCGTGGCCTACCAGCTGAAAGCTCAAGATGCCGGCTACCAGGTAGTCAAGCGGAAGACAGGCAAAGGCGTAGAACTGCGGCGTGACATGCCCAAGGTCGGCCGCAATGATCCCTGCCCTTGTGGCAGCGGCAAGAAATACAAGTTGTGCCACGGGCGTCAGTCCAAGGCGGCTTCCTCAGCTGGCGGCGGGTCTGCGGATGCGGCCAACAAGCCGGCGCGCAAGAAGCGAAAGAACTAGCTGTCCGGAAGCAGACCAGCATGCGCTCGACTTTGAACGCTGTGGTCTGCTTGCGCTGAAGTTGTGCCTTTCTCCTGCCAGCGTACAACTAAATTTCAGACCAACACTGCAATGGCGAGCTCGGCTGCTGACCAAGAAGCTCAATCGGAGTCAGCAGCCGGCCTTCTCGGCACATTGAACCAAGGATATGTTGTCTATGCAAGACAAAGCAGCTCAGTTTCAGGCACTGAAGAAATTGCAGATTCAACTACGTGAAGTGTCCAGCCTTGAGCAAGCGCTGGCAGTGGTCGAACCATATTGCCTGGCCTATCTGGGTGCCCAGGGCGCCATCACGATTTCCAACGGTCAACCCATGCCGTCTGCGGATCACCAGCTGCAGGCGTCAATTGGTCACTCCGATTACTGGCTGCAGTTGGAACGCCCTGATCCCGCAAATGCTGATGTTCTGGCTGAAACGGAGATGCTGGCGGCGCTGTTGGCATCTGCTCCCCTCTTTACCCGCGACGTAGAAATCAAAGAAACTGCCCACCTGGAAGGCATCCATCCCACAGATGTGCGCGCGCTGGCTGGCGCTGACGGCCCCCTAGCCGCCACAGGGCTTCGACACGCATTGAGCGCAATTGATGTTTCGTCGGAGGAAGAAGAAGTCTGGACCCAACTTCTAAAGATTCTGGTGGAGACCGCAGATTATGATCAGGCGCTGGCGTTCATTTGGGACGGCCCATCCATTCGAATGACTGCTGGAATTGACGCTCGGGTGCCTGCTTCACCCATTGATGCAGCCCAGGCCGAGCTGACCTGGGGGCAAAGCCTCCTGGTCCAAGAGCTGATTGTCACCGGCGAGACCATTTACCTGAGCGATGTGACCCAGGATGCCCGTTGGCGCGGAACTCAGCAGAGCTCCTGGGTAAACTCATGGATCGGCATACCGCTGGCCAATCTTGATGACGTCATTGGTGTGGTCATTGGGTTGAGCGCGACCAAAGGTGCCTTTGACGCAAATGCAGCTCACCTTGCTTCGTCGGCAGCAAGCTATGGGGTGATCGCTCTGGAAAATTCCAGGACGTATCATAAGACGCGCACTCAGATGGCTGAGTTGAGCACCCTCTATCAAGCCACTGCCAACATGACCGCCGATTTAGATCAAGAGCATGTCCTGAAGGCGGTTGTGAATGAGATGATTCGAGCACTGGCTGTTGAGAGCTGTACCATCTTCGTTTGGGATGGTGATCACCAGGGGCTGCAGCTGTCCTATCACAAGAATTCCAATCTGCCTGAGCCGCCGGACGCCCCGCGAGCCTCTGCACACGTTGCCGACCTTAGCACCGTGGAAAATATCGAGCACAACGCGGTATTGCGCCGGGTGCTTGACAGTTCAGAACTTGTCTGTTTGCGGCGCGATGAGCTGAAAGCCCAAAGCGATGAACTGGCACTGTTGGTAGAAGCAGATCTGCAATTTGCCCTCTTGTTGCCTTTGGTACGCAGGGATATTGTCGCTGGCGTAATCGCGCTGGGCCAATCCGCGGAACCTAGGTCCTTGAATCCGCAGGAAATAAACCTGGCCCGAAGCATGGCCCGGCAGGCCGGGGTCGCCCTTGAGCATGCAGATATGTTTGGCAGGGCTTTGAATCGATTGGAAGAGCTGTCCGCGTTTCAAAATGCTGCCGTGAAGCTGGACACGCCCCTCAGATTGGATGCCATGCTGGATGCCATCACCGAAGCAGCCATCAAGCTGGTCAATGCCAACAACCTTCACATATACCTCTATAATCAGAGTGCTGAGACATTTACCTTTGGATCGGCCCTATGGCGTGACGGCAGTCGCGAACCGGCGGTATCGACGCCAAGGAGTGATGGCCTTACCAGCGAGGTGGTAAGGCGCGCAGAACCGATCATCATTAACGACGCCCTGCGGCATCCCCTGTATCGGTCAGCCAGCGCCAGAAAATACGGCATCCACGCCGTTGCCGGCTTTCCCTTGAAGCATGGTGATCAAGTCATGGGCGTGTTTTCCGCTACCTATCTTAAACCACATCGGTTTGCCGAAGACGAGCTGCTGCTGCTGGGCATGTTGGCCAATCAGGCGGCGGTCGCGGTAAGAAACGCGGGGCTATTTGGTGCTTCTCAACGCCGGCTGCGTGATATGGCAGCGCTGGTCGATATGGCGAAGCAAGTCACCGGCACCCTGAAACTGAAGGACGTGCTGCAGACCACTGTTGAAATCCTGCAGGGGCTTCTGAACG
>JAHEEY010000411.1 GCA_024640485.1 Chloroflexota bacterium
GGCCTCTGACCCTCAGCGGGCTGAAGAGCAGTATCTGGACCATCTCCATCAACCGCGGCTTCACCCCCACCGGCCCCTGGACCTATATCAGCAGCGCCCCGGTTTCCAACGGCAGCGCCGTGATACACGACGACTACCAGCCGCCGGTAGGCCGGGACGTCTACTACGCCCTGGAAGCGGTGGACCACAACGGCAACGTCAGCCCGCCTGAGTATTACTGCGTCTGGCAGGGCTCCAACACCCCACAGCCGCCGCCTACAACCGATGAGGGCGCTGCCTATTTCGAGGGCGGCGATTGGTATGTCCCCTTTGAGATAACCAGCACCACCGGCACCGCCACCCTTCTGGTCAGCCAGCCAGGGTTGACCGGCACCATCACCGCCACCGTCACCGGCGTCACCGGCGGGCACAACCAGGGGGTCAACCTGGGCGCCTGGCTGGAGACGACTGTCGCCGCCGAGGAGGATGGCATCACCGGCGACGGGGTCACCATCTACACCCATCCCACCAACAATTTCCTGGACACCAGCCGGCAGATGACCGACCTGGGTCCCATTAACGATCTGACCTGGGCCACCGGCGCCGACGGCCAGCCGGCGGTATTGATCGACCTCACCGGTACCTGCGACCAATGCCGCAGCGTCCCACTGGCAGCCGCTTTCCGCCGGGTGGCCGGCGGCAGCTGGTTCCAGGTGACCCCGGTGCAGGAGATCCCCCGCCCCTCACTGGATGCCAACTGGATCATCACCGATACCGCCGATCCCAGCCCCAATGAATCGTACGATTACGTGGTGCTGGCCTACAGCCCGATCAACTACGAGATGCTGGGTTTCTGGGGGCCGACCAATATCGGCTACGACGTCAAAAACGTGCCGCCGGTGGCGCTGACCCCGCGGATGGCCGCCGGCCCGTCGCTGCCGGCCGAATGCGATCCCTACGACAGCTTCCGGCCCAGTGCCCTGGGCATGTCCGATGTGATCACCCTGACCAACGGCTGGACGCTGCGGGTGCACATGTTTTATGATGGCGCCGCCGGTTCACCATGTGAGGGCATCGACACCAGCAGGTTGTACGGCGACGGTCATTTGAGCAATGGGACGGTCAATCTGGTCACCCAATTCTACAACCTGGGCATCGACGGCCTGGGCAACCTGGTCAGCGGGCGGTATCAGTACAACCTCAACCAGACCACCTCGGTGCCAGGCCAGTTTACCGCCCATATGGGCCGGCTGGAGTTCACCCCCGGTTCGGCCACCGCTGAAATCACCTTGACGCTGCCGGCCCACATCAACGCGGAGCTGCCCGGTCAGCCGCGCAATAACCAGATCTACTACGTGGGCAGCGGACTGTCCACCAACTACCGGGTCAACACCTTCGTGCAGAGCAACCTGCTGCTTATCGACGAGAACCTGCCCTGGCAGGTCAACTTCAGCTCCGCCCGGATCACCGATGCCGGCATAAGCCTCAGTCGGGCCGCCCGGGCCGACGCCGTCGACCGCTTCGACTACACTCCCCCATCGCTGGCAAATCCGGCGCCCCCGGACAACAACCTGGCTTTCATGCGCCGCGGCTACAGCGGCACCAATATCAATGTCGACGGCAACGGCATGCGTGGCACCTTCTCCACTGCCGATCCCATCCAGTACAGCACCAGCCAGCCCGCTTCAGTGGTGGTTTCCGCCAGCGGCGCCAACCTGGCCATAGTGGACAGCGCCATCGCCGGCGGGTCGCTGCTGGGCGCCTCCGCCCGGCTGGACTACATGGACCAGGATACCGCCAAGGATTACATGCTCATGGACGGCCAATGCAGCCCGGCTGACCCCATGACCAAATTCGCCTGGTGCCACGGCAGCCTGAAAGTACAGCCGCCCAGCTATGCCACCCTGAACATGAGCCCCACCGATCCCGACATCGTCCTGGGCGCCGGAGGCACCTTTACCCCGGTGGTGGCCCTGAGCCAGCCGCCGGCGTGGTCGGTGTTCCAGCTGGAAGTAGACCGGGGCACCCTGTTTGCCGCTCCGGCTGTCTTCAGCGGCGCCCCCAGCAGCTTCGCGCCGATGCCGGCGGAGAACGGCTGGGCCCGCACAGGGACCCGCGACGGCGTCGGCGACCTGGACCCCGGACTCAACATCATCCAGCGCACCCAGCCGGTCAACTACAGCTGCTACACCCCGGCGGATTTCCCCTGGTCGATCACCGAGCTGTACTTCCGCCGAGGCGGGGCCAGTGAATATTTCCGCACCGGGGAGGATCTGCCCACCGACCGGCTCAACATCCACAACTACCAGGAAAAAGTCTTCCAGGCGGAACTGGAGCTGCTGGACAACTTCCAATGGCCGCTGGATTACCGCACCGACCTGTTCCTGCCTTACCCCAGCGAAGTCACCTACAATCTGGCCATCACCAGCATCAGTGAAGAGACCGGCTGCCCAGCATCCGGCGATATCCGGGTGCCCGGCGTTCGCGATCACCGTTTCTGGGAGTTCCAGGAGAGCCCGTCTGAAGTGCTCTATCTGCCGGTCTCTGACAAGTACGGCACCCTGCCTGCTTCGCAGAAACAGCTGCTCACCGTAGTGGCAACCGCTGTAATCGACGGCCTCAACCCGCAGTCCACCAGCGCCCCCGGCCTGGCCGTAAGTCGGGCAGTTGCGGTGGAATGGTTCCCCGATGGCGACGCCGGCGACATCCGCCTGGGCAGCGGCGACCTGCCGGCTGACGGGTACCGGGTCACCGGCCTGCCCTATGCCCTCAGCGACATCAAGCTCAGCCGCTTCCACACCATCCCCATGAACCCGGTCAGCAAGCCGGACACCGTCCTGATCCAGCTGGCCAACAACGCCATGGCGCTGCCGGCGGAGCTGGTGGACGCCGGCGGAAAGCTCACCCCGGACTCCCTGCTCAGCTGCGCCCAGGCGACGGTCGACGGCTGCGGCTTCATCCTGCTGGATGGGGAAGGGATGGTCGCCTACATGGGCCAGATCCATCAGTTTGGGGTTACCGGCAATCAGCCCCTCTCCACCAGCGGCCTGCCGGTGGACGACATTGTGGGCGGTTTCCCGGTGGTGACCAACAAGCTGATCAATACCGGGCTGAACATGGTGGTCAACCATCCCTCCTTCCATCTGATTTGGC
This sequence comes from Chloroflexota bacterium, assembly GCA_024640485.1. GTDB lineage: Bacteria > Chloroflexota > Anaerolineae > Promineifilales > Promineifilaceae > JAHEEY01. The sequence goes on from JAHEEY010000411.1 coordinate 3,133, forward strand.
CGGTGGGCAGTGAACTGGTCAACGCCGCTTTCGACTACTTCGATCTGCCCATCCGCTTCCTGGCTAACGCTTACGGCGGCGCCCTGGTCGCGGTGGTGGATCACGCCAGCATCCTCCCCGGCAGCCTGCCGGAAATCTTCAACAGCGACCTGGCGGCGACCATCACCGCCGATTGGAACAGCCAGCGGGGCTACGGCAACCAGATCGGCCTCTATGCCGGCTACCCCGCCAGCCAGGCGGCCTTCCGGGCCCTGGCCCTCAACCGGCCCCGCTGGGATCTGGCCGGCGTACAGCCTTTCGATCGTTGGACCGACGTCGAGGCCGACATCATCAAATGGGCCGGCGTCTTCAACTACCAGCTGGACCCCGGGCCGGACAACAGCAAGGACGATCCAGTGGATCTGGCCGAGCGGATATGGGAGAGCGGCTGGTGCGCCAAGTGGACGCCGGACGCCGACGACCCGGACCGGGTCTGCGCTCAGCCGGTCACCGACCTCAACCAGACCTACGGCATCCTGGAGCCGATATTGAAAGGCTTGAACGGCGGCAACGATTACGGCGCTGTCGGCCTGAAATCAGGCGCCGCGCTGCTGGCCGCCGACGCCATCCTCAGCGATGGCGGCGGGCAGGTCGTCTTCGCCCCGTCGGGGCTGGCCAGCCTGGGCTTCCAGGGCTTCTACGCCGGTACCCGGCTGAAGATCGCCTCCGACAATCCGTACCAGGATGCCCATCTGATCGCTGACTGGCTCAGCCTCTCCTTTACCAAAGACGGCCTGATCACCTTCGAAGGGCAGAATGTGGAGAGCATCATCCTCAGCGACTGGGGAATGACCTCCGATATCCTCTTCAAGGCCAACATCAACCCCGGCAACGAGCATGTGGAAGGGGGCATCGAAACCAGGTTGGAAGTACCCCTGCTGTTCAAGACTGAGATCGCCGGCGTCTTCGGCGGCGGCTACTTCGACAACGAGGTCGCCGCTTTCATGGGCTTCCGCGGCTCCAAGGTCGACCTGCTGCTGGCCCCGACCGACAATGAAACCAGCATCATGCTCATCGGCGGTATGCTTCCGGCGGACAGCGATGTCATTCGCGCCTTTGGATTCGGCGAAGTGCTGGATAAGTTCTCCAAAGAAGACACCGGCGGGC
>JAHEEY010000412.1 GCA_024640485.1 Chloroflexota bacterium
TCATTGCCATCAGTACAGGAAGCGATTGCCAAAGGCCGTCCGCTTATCGCCGGATTTGGCCAGCGGATCGAGACAATCCCCTTTGATGATCACGTCTAAAATGAATAAACGGCTGCCATCAATCAAGTTGATATTAGCAGCATATCTGTATTCGCATACAGAGGAGGTGTTAACGATATGAATGCAGACGCCTTTCGCCATTTCTACGGCTATCACTTCGCCGAAAACCGGCTCACCTGGGACAGTTATATCACCCCACTGACCCACGAACAGTTCACCCAACCGGCTGCCTACTCTCAAGGCTCTGTTCGCGATCAAATCGTTCATCTGATAAGCGCTGACAATACCTGGTTCAGCGGCTTGCGCGGCCTCGAGATACCAGAACCGCTCAATCCGGCTGACTTTGAGGATCGCGATGCTATTCGTGCCTACTGGGACACCGTTGAGAAAACGATGCGAGATTATCTGGCAGAATTGCGCGACGATATGTTATTCACAAAGCCGTTTGCCGAGGGAGAAGACCAAGACCTGATCCTGTGGCAGGTGCTGCTCCATGTAGGCAATCACGGCACCGATCATCGCGCCCAACTTCTCAGGCAGCTCAACGATCTGGGCGTCAAGACAGTCTCCCAGGATTACATCTTCTACGTCTATGACCACGCGTAGATGTTCTTCATAGGCTGCCCCGAACACAACTTTCTTGGAAACAGCCCTGTTTCCCTCAGAAGAATCATAGCAGTCCAGTAAAGGGGTAGACCAGGCAAACGGCCGCTGCGTTTTCGCCAGCCAGCCAGGTCAGCGTCAGCATGCTGTTAGCCGGCACCGCCGCCCTGCCTTTCACGATCGAACTCCTCAGCCAGGATCGCGTAGACGGTCGTATCCCGGAGAGAGCCGTCGTTCGCCCGGTCGTCATATCGAAGGATTGCTTCCAGGCGATATCCAGCCAGCTCTGCCACCCTGCGGCTGCGCCGGTTGCGCGAATCGCATCTAATTTCGACTCGCTTGGCGCCCATGTCGCCGAATGCCGCGGCGGTAAGCTCCCTGACCACTTCGGTGACATACCCACGGCCCTGCATCGACGTGCGGCACCAATACCCAATCTCAAAGCTGGGCACTTCCCAATTTCGCGGGTGGAGACCCGCGTTGAGCACGAACTTCCCGGTGTCTCTAAGAAAGGCGGAAACGGTGAAATCCTCGGCCGACGCATAGTTGGCCTGATGCCGCTCAGCGGAGGCTTTGGTGTCATCGAGCGATTGGAGCTTGGTGGCCCAATCCATCCAGACATGCAGGTCGGCGAAGGATTCTTCAATCCCTTCCTGGATGGCGGCTGCATCCGTTGGCGATGGCGTGCGCAAGATAAGCCGTTCGGTTTCTCGCGGTAGAGGGAGGGGGGAGCGGTCCATGGTGTTATCCGATGCTAGATTGATCGTCGATGCCGCCAAATTCCCGTTAATTTCGGGGTTGGCCGCGCACAGTTCGGCATATCGTGAGAAAGATTGGCGCTGTCGGCTGGACAGCCGGCAGCGTATTCACTTTCCAACAGAATAACTGTCGTGCGCCGGTAGTATAAAGAGAAATAGACCCCTTTCGCAAGCCGTTTCTCTGCCGGACAAACACGATGGCAAGGGGCTCGATCCCCGTTTTTTGGTTCACATCCGTGAAGTTAGCGGGTCAGCGATTGATAGAACAGGGCCCGCCTACGGCAGGCCGGCATCTTTTTGTATCGTTGAATAACTTTTGGTGTTATAAAAGAAGTAGCAGCGGCCTCTTTGCCTTCTGGTCGCCTGGCTCTGGAACTAAATACCTTGCCGGCACCTGGGCCATCATTCGGTCATAAAAATGAGTAATGAAACCCCCATCCGCGTCGTACTGGTTGACGACCATCTCCAGATTCACAAGATAGTCCAGACAATTCTGCGTGAGACAGCAGATATCACCCTGGCTGGGCAAGCCGCCAATGGGCAGGAAGGCGTTGCTCTATGCCAGCAATACCAGCCCGACGTTGTCCTCATGGACGTGGTCATGCCCATCATGGACGGGATCGAAGCTACCACCGTTCTGCATCAGCGGCTGCCGGAACTGAAAATCTTGGTTCTCTCCAGTTTTCAGGATCATGAGAGCGTCTACGCCATGCTGCGAAATGGGGCCGTGGGTTACATCACCAAGAGTTCGCTGGCGGCGGATCTGGCCGACACCATCCGGGCCACGTTTCAGGGGAAGATGGTGTTTTCCAGCGAGGTGGGGGCGCATCTGATGGCCCCGCCCCATCCAACCCAGGAGTTCAACCTCACGAATCGCGAGCTGGAAGTGCTCCAGCTTCTGGCCGAAGGATTAACCAACCACCAATCTGCGCTGAAATTATCTATCAGCCAGTCCACCCTCAAATTCCACATGACCAATATCTATCAGAAACTGGGTGTGCAAACCCGTTCTGAGGCATTGGTTCTGGCGGCAAAGAACAACCTCATCTAGCTTTTCACTCAATTCGACAACTGCATATCCTCAGCGCCCGCGGAGGCTGGGGCCAACCAGCCGTTTCCCGGTTCATTTTCACCTGGTGTACCTGTCCAATTGGACAGGTATTTTGCTTTAAAGAGACAGGGGGAAATGTGGAAAGAGACAGGTTACACGGCCGCCCCCACTCTCTAGAATGTTCCATAGATATGCGCTGATCAATGATACAGCTGGCGGGCCGCAGCGATCTGCCAGAAAGAGATCAGCGCAAGGAGAGTGTGCCGTGAATGACCGAGAACCCGTTCTGGTCTACGTGGAAGATGATGAACCCAGCATCGTGGTGATGAAAGCGATCGTCGAAAAAGTGATGAAACTGCCCATCCTGCACGTTCTGCGGAACCGGGCCGACTTCATGGAGCAGGTGAAACAGCTGGGCGTGAGGCCAGACATCTTCTTGTTTGATATACAGATGAAACCGTATGACGGTTTTCAACTGCTGTCCATACTGCGGCAAGAGCCGGAGACCTGCCAGAGCAAGGTGGTGGCCCTGACAGCCACCGTAATGAGCGAAGAAGTAGCCCGCCTCAAGCGAAGAGGCTTTGATGGGGCCATCGCCAAGCCGCTGAATATCGAAGCGTTCCCGGCCCTAATATCAAAGATCATCAATGGCGACGGCGTCTGGTATTTCGTCTGATCCGCTAGACCGGATTTGCCGGCGGTGCGGCGCCAGCGCCGGCAACAGAGAATGAAAAGGAGATTACCCATGAAAGCGATTCTTCTAGACGGCTCACAGAGCAATGATCACACCGGTCAGCGGGCCCGCGCGGCGCTGACGGCGCAGCTTCAAGATCGCGGCTGGGATGTGGCCCATGTCGCCCTCTGCCAGCAGAAGATCGGCAGCTGTGCCGGCGATTTCTTCTGCTGGACCCGCTCCCCCGGTATCTGCAATATCAACGACGACAACCGGGCCATCGCCGCCGCCATCGTCAACAGCGATTTGACCGTCTATCTCACGCCGATCACTTTTGGCGGCTATTCCTCGACCCTCAAGGGTATGGTAGACCACCAAATTCAGAACATCTCACCCTTTTTCGCCATGATTCAGGGCGAAACACATCACCGCAAGCGGTACCAGCAGCTTCCCGATCTGCTGGCAGTCGGCTGGTTGGCATCGCCCGATGGGCCAAGTGAGGCCGTGTTCCGCCATTTGGTCCAGCGAAACGCGCTCAATATGTACGCCAAACATCAAGTCAGCGGTGTGGTTTATGCCACCCAATCGGAACAGGAGATGGCGGCGGCGGCGGGGCAGTGGCTGCGGGATCTGCGGGAAGGACGCTCTTCTCAACCGGCAGCGCTGCCGGCGAGTACCGGCAGCGCCAGCGCATCGTGGACAGGTTCAGGCGATGAGAAGCTGGAGACGCGGCGGGCGCTGCTGCTGGTAGGCAGCCCCAAGACACGCAAGAGCACCTCGAATTCGCTGGGCGGGTATCTCTTCCAGCAGCTAGCTGCCCGCGCCATCGAGACACAGACCATTTATCTGCACACAGTGCTGCGCAGCCCTCAAAAGATGCAGGCTCTTCTGGACGCCGTGGACGCCGCCGACCTGGTGGCCCTGGCCTTCCCGCTGTACTGTGACGCCCTGCCGGCGCCGGTGACCGAAGCCCTGGAACGCATCGCCCACCACCGCCAAGAGCGGGACCACCGCCAAGAGCGGGGCCAACCCCGCCGCCAGCGGTTCACCGCCATCGCCAACTGCGGCTTCCCAGAGGCCCACCACTGCGCCGCCGCCCTGGCCATCTGCGAACGCTTCGCCGGAC
>JAHEEY010000413.1 GCA_024640485.1 Chloroflexota bacterium
CCCAGGATATTGGGCAGCAGGTGGCGAAACATGATACGCATATCACTGGAGCCAATGGAATGGGCCGCTTCGATGAATTCCTTCTTTTTCAGGGAGAGCACCTGGCCTCTGGCAATACGAGCCATACCCAGCCAGTTGATCAAGCCGATAGCGATGAAAAGGAACAGCATACCACCCATGCTGCTGTTCGCATTGATCAGCATGCTAGAAAACCCGTCACCCTGGGTACCTTGCCGGGCCAATGCCTTGAAATACGCCTGGAGCAAGATAACCACGATCAGAAACGGGAATCCGTAAAGAAAGTCGACCACCCGCATCATCACGTTGTCAACCCAGCCGCCCAGGTAGCCAGATATCGTGCCGTACATGACCCCGACCAGCAAGCTGATCGTCGCCGCCACAAAAGCGACAGAGAGGGAGATCCGGGCCCCATAAATCGTCCGCGTCCAAATATCCCGACCCAAATGGTCGGCAGAAAGAACGTAGGCGTCGCTGAATTTGGCGTAATTCTCTGCGTTCTCCGGCAGCATGAAAAGCATCCATTCCGGCACCGCGTTGTTGGCCAACAGATCTTGCTCGGCGAAATCATAGCTGGTCACCAAGTTAGCCAGAGGAAACGCTGCCAGCAGCAGCAGGATTAAGAAAATACCGCTGCCCACGGCAACCTTGTTCCGAACCAGCCGGATGATTGATTCCTGCAGGAGGCTGCGTTCCTTGCGAACAACAGTGAGGGCATCCTCTCGGGAAGGTATTTCTGCAACAGTCATAGAATAGTTCTCCTAATCAAAGCGAATGCGCGGATCGAGCAGCGCATACGTGAGATCAACCATCAGGTTCGCCACCACCAGGATGACGGAATACAGCAAGGTCACACCCATCAAGACGGTGTAATCTCTATTCCCGACGCTGGCAACGAAATGCTTGCCCATGCCATTGATGCCGAAGATCTGCTCAATAACAAAGGTACCGGTGACCAGCGCCGCAAAGGCGGGCCCGATAATGGTCACCACCGGAATCAGCCCGTTCTTCAAGGCATGCACCACGATCACCGTCCGCTCAGCCAGCCCTTTGGCCCTGGCGGTGCGAATATAATCCTCGCGGACCACCTGCAGCAGGCTGGCCCGGGTCAAGCGGGCAATACCAGCCGCGGACCCCGTGCCCAAAGCGAAGACCGGCATGAACGCGAGTTTGAAATATTCCACGTTGAGATCGCCGAGATTGGGCAGGAATCCCAAAATATAGGGCGCTTTGGAGCCCCACCCCGCTACCGGCAGCCAGCCAAGTTTCAAGGCGAAGATCCAGATCATCAGCGGCCCCAGGACGATGCTGGGTACCGACAGGAAGAAGATAGCCCCAAAAGTGGTACTGTAGTCTAGCCATGAATTCTGTTTCAGAGCCGCCACCGTGCCTGCCGGGATGCCAATCAGCAGCCCCAGCAGCAGCGACATGACACCCAGCTGGGCCGACGTAGGCAAGGTGGTCCTGATGATATCCATGACCGACTGGCTGCGGTAGAATAGAGACAATCCTAAGTCCCCCCGAATCAAACCGCGAGAGGTACCTTCCTCACCTAGCAGATCATCGCCAATTACATAGGAGGCAAACTGCTTCCAAGTAGGCCAATCCAAATGGTACTTGGCCTGAATATTGGCTACGACTTGAGGCGGAAGCTGCCGGTCTCCTACGAAGTCGAAGGGACCGCCAGGAATCGAGCGCACCAGAACAAAGGTAAACAGTGCCACACCAAAAAGGACGGGAATGAACCCAAACATGCGGCGGATGATATATGTGATCATAGGCTTCTCCTACGCCAAGAAAGATCTTTCTTCAGCGCCCCTCCAGGGTATCAGCAAAAGCTGCACCTGAAGAGGGGAGCTTCTCAACTGCCAGATTTGTCTCCAATATTCATCAGTTCTAGGTTGAGAACATTGGGCCCACCAGGTCTCATGCGGACCGTGGAGCTGATCCCACAATCTTCCGCTGTGTCCTGGCGAGTGATCCGCGAGTTTCTCACGGTTACTGGCTATTACTTATCGGTCGTTTGCTCACAGCCAACCACCGACAACTAATAACCAACAACTTGCTAGCGATCGGTTTCTGAATCAGTTTGGATAACGTATTGGGGACCGGGAATAATTCCCGGTCCCCAATTTCAGCATACCTAAGTCAATGAATACTTAATTAGTTGCCCTGGGCAGCTAATTTAGCATCCATATCAAGGGTCCAGCTGGAGAAGTCATTACCGCCAACCAGTGAGAAGTAGCGGGTCAACCAAGGCTTGGTGACTGCTACAGTGGTGTAGTGGTAAATAGGTGCGTAAGCAGCCTCGACATTCGCCAGAATGTCCTCAGCCTGGGCGTAAATTTCCATACGCTCTGCCGGGTCCTGGGACAGCTGGGCAGCCACGGTCAGTTCGTCGAACTCGCTGGTCGTGGTCTCGGCGCAGTTGGCATCAACACAGTTGCGGCGCAGACGGTTGGCGCCAGCATCGGAGTTGAATACTTCGTGCACCCAGTTGTTCTCATCGGGGTAGTCAGCGCACCAGCCCATGCGGAAGATATGGGGTTCTTCTTCGACTGGGGTTGTGTTGCGCAGGGTGTCGAGATAGACAGCCCATTCCTGGTTCTCAACGCGAACGTTAACACCCAGGTTGTCCGCCCACATCTGCTGGATAGCAGCGGCGATACGGGCATGGCCTTCGCTGGTGTTGTGCATCAGCACGATATCCAGCGCGTTGAACTCATCCAGGGTGATCCCTTCTTGGTCCAGGAATGTCTGCAAGTCAGCCTGTGCGCCTTCGACATCATAGCCGAGGCCCAGGGTGCCCGGTTCGGGAGCGCCGAAGATTCCAGGAGGCGCGAAGGTGGTGGCCGGAATCTGGCCGCCCTTCAAGACGTTGTCAGACAGGCTCTGGCGATCGATCGCCTGGGAGAAAGCAGCACGGACGTTGCGGTCGGTGAACGGGTATTTGGTGTTCACGAAACCGTAGTAGTAGGTGCAGGCGGCTGGCGCGTTGTAGTATTCCGCGCTGAGCATAGGATCAGCTTTGACACGATCCATCTCGGGCAGCGGCACACCAGTGGTATCCAGTTCGTTGTTTTCGTACAGGGCGAACGATGTTGAGGCCTCAACGATCATCTGGCCTTCGACGCGCTCGATCTGGACATTGTCAGCATCGATCCAGAGCGGGTTCTTGACCAGGTTCAGCTCGCCGCCGTGAATCCAGCTTTCCATGACATAGGCGCCGTTAGTGACGATCAAGCCAGCCTCGGTCCATTTGTCTCCCCATTCCTCAATAGCCCACTGGGGCTGAGGAGCGGCAATCCACATACCAGCGATGGAGGGGAAGTAGCCGGCAGGGGTTTCCAGAGTGAACTGGACGGTCGAATCATCTAGAGCGACAACACCGAGATCATCCAGGGTCAGTTCTTCTGAACCGCCGTTGATGTCGGCAGCGTTCTTGATGATATAGAGGACGTAAGCATAGTCGGAAGCGGTGTCGGGATTGACCGTACGCTTCACGCCGTAAACGACGTCATTGGCATTGACGAAGCGGGGATTGCCGTCGGCATCCACTTCTTGAACGGTCTCACCGGTAACTGGATTGTACTTGACCCAGGCGACGTCATTGCGCAGATTGAAAGTCCAGGTCTGGTTCCCATCAGCATCTTCCCCAACTTCCCACTCAGTGGCCAGGCTCGGGCTGACTTCGCCGGTCACTGGGTGGAATTTGGTCAAGAATATGAACAGGTTGGTGTCCACATCGACAGAGGTGGTGTCAGTGGCCAAGGAAGGATCCGCCGTAGGAGGCTCAGTGCCGAAGTTCCAGTTCAAGGTCACTGGCTGCTCAACCATTTCCGGCTCAGCTTCTACTTCAACAATCTCGGTGACAGTCTCGGTAACAACACGGGTAACCTCAACGGTCTCGCCTTCTTCCACGACTGTCTCGGTGATAACACGAGTAACTTCTACTTCCTGCACGACTGTCTCGGTCACTGTCTCGGGCTGGCAGGCGACCAACAGCAGCGCAAAAATCGCAAACACAACCAGCAGCAAGCTGGCTTTTCTATTTTTCAACATCACAAATCTCCTCCAAAGAGTTTATTAATTGGACATGTGTGTAACACGGTAAACTTGAATCGAAATTAGTTACATCTCTTCGCTGAAAACACCACCTCCTCAAATACGGGATGATTAGAGCCTCTGGCTCTCCTTATAAAAAGGTTATTAACGGTATCATTTTCTGCAGAGCGTGTTCCAGTATGCCC
>JAHEEY010000414.1 GCA_024640485.1 Chloroflexota bacterium
AGCCGCTCATCGGTGAGGCTCAGCTTCTGCGGATCGCGGACAAAGGCGGTGACTTCATGTCCTTGGGCCAATGACTGTTTCACAACTTCAATGCCTGTCTTGCCCGTGGCGCCAAACACAATTAATTTCATCATAATGCTCCGGAATAAATGGATTTTGAACAACCAACAGCGGAACTGAGCCAGGCTGGCGGCGGCAGGATACCGCGGCAAGCCTGAGCGCCGTCTGGCGTATTACTCTTGGTAAATCGACGAAAGCAGCTGCAGCGTCTCCGTCATCTGTGCCAACTGCGATTCAGACAGCTCAGTCGGGATCTCTGCCGCCCAGCGCTGTCTTGCCTCAATGCTTTTCTCTACCAGGCTTTGGCCCTGTTGGGAGAGGAGGACGTTTCTCACTCGCCGGTCGCCGGGCTCTTCAGCCCGTTCCACCAGCGCCAGCTTCTCCAGCCGGTCCACCATCTGACTGGTCGCTGCCGCCGAGACCATCATATGTTCACAGATATCGCTGATCTTGCTGGGGCCGTTGTAGTGAATGAAGGTCAAGGCATACGCCTGATGCATGGAAACACCGGTATGCTTCAGAAATTCGAAGTAGTGGGCCAGGGAGCGGAACAGATAGAAGTTGGCCCAGTTCTCCATCGCCTTGAGAAATTCGTCCTGAGATGTCATCAAACACAACCTGAGTCCAGACCCCGCCAACGGGCCGATAGTTAATATATATTAAATAATACCGTCAACTGCTTTTTTATCAACTTTTGCTGATCCCAGACGATGGACGACGGCGATCGCCGGATTTTGGTGGAAACGCAGCTGATGAAGCGGTTGACCGGGTGAATTTCCTATGTTACACTGATTTAGTTCTGCTTAGAGAAACCATGTTTCTTTCAGTGAAACATTTCACAGATAAATAGCATTAGTCACAAGGAAAGCATGACTCAGTCGCCCTATCAGATCGAATCTATTCTACGCGGTCTGCAGGTGCTTTCCCTGTTCAACCACCATACGCCAACCCTTTCGCTAACCGAAATAAAAAACGCCGCAGGCTTAAACAAGACCACCGCCTTTCGAATTGTCTCTACGCTGGAATCAGCTGGCTATCTGAAACGTGACCCGGAAACCAAACGGTACCGACCTGGCTTAAAGGTCCTACAGCTTGGGTTCGCCGCCATCTCCAGCCTGGAATTTCGTCAGGTTGCCCGTCCCTATCTTCGGCAGCTGTCGGAGGCGGCAAATGAGACCGCCAGCTTGAGCGTCTTGGACGGCATGGAAGTGGTCTATGTGGATCGGGTCCGGCAGCAGCAGATCGTCGGCGTGCTCTTGGGAATCGGCTCCCGCATTCCGGCCCAATGCGCTTCCATGGGGAAGGTCATGTTGGCCAATCTGCCGCCAGCGAATTTGGAGGTGCTGTTGAGTCAGCCGCTGCAGCCGTGCACGCCTCACAGTCTCACTGACCGAGGGGCGCTTGAAGCGGAATTTGACCGTGTCCGGACTCAAGGATACGCCTTGAACGACGAAGAGCTGGAAATCGGACTGCGGGCTGTGGCCGCTCCCATCTGGGATCACACCAATAGTGTGGTGGCCGCGATCAATGTTTCCGGCTCCGCCAGGACGATATCATTCCAGCGACTGATTGAAGAGCTGGCGCCCTCGGTTTCGGAGACAGCCAGGCAAATTTCACAAGCCATTGGCTTTGGAGGGATTCGATGAATGCGCCGGCAGCACAACTGCTGCCCCAAAACGGTGCATACCACGATAGAACCCAGTAAGACCCACCGCCGCGCCAGCTTTGCTGGCCGCTTAGATTGGACAACCCAAGCGTCGAGTGAAGGTTCCCCTTTATTCGGCTGATAAGGGCCATACGCGCCCATGACGGCGTGACGATCGCTAAAATTAATTCAGGCCGCACCTGATGGAGGGATTCAGGCATCTGGCGAAGGAAACTTGAAGAACAGCAACGGCCAGCCGGAAGCGTGCAGCGGCGGCCTGTCCAAGAGGTCAAGGCAGATACAACCAATGGCAAACCCAGTTTCAGCGCTTTCGGATATTCGTGTCATCGATCTATCCCGGATCCTTGCCGGCCCGTACTGCACCATGGTGCTGGCCGACTACGGCGCTGAAGTGATCAAGATCGAGCAGCCCGGTACCGGTGACGGCACCCGCCAATGGGGTCCGCCCTGGGTCGACGGCGAGAGCGCCTACTTCCTCAGCGTCAACCGCAACAAGAAATCGATCACCCTCAACCTGAAAAGCGAGTCCGGCAGAGACATCCTCAGAAAGCTCGTTGCCGACGCCGATGTCTTCATCGAAAACTTCAAAGTTGGCGACATGAAGAAAATGGGATTGGATTACCCCGCCTTGAGTCAGGATCATCCTGAACTGATCTACTGCTCCATCAGCGGCTACGGACAGACCGGCCCATATCGCCAACGGCCCGGTTATGATTTCATGATCCAGGCCCAGGGCGGGATCATGTCTATCAGCGGCCCAGCCAAAGGTGAACCGCACAAAGTAGGCGTGGCCATTGTCGACATCACCGCCGGCCTGTTTGCCTCCAACGCTATTTTGACCGCCCTGCATCACCGGCAGAAAAGCGGGGAAGGGCAGTACATCGACATCTCTCTGCTGGACAGTCAGGTTGCCTGGCTGGCCAACGTGGCCCACAACTACTTCGCCACCGGGGAAGCCCCCAGCCGGTACGGAAACGCCCACGCCAACATCGTCCCTTATGAGACTTTTCCCACTGCCGACGGCTACATCGCTCTGGCGGTGGGCAGCGACCAGCAGTACCACAAGTTCTGCCGTGTTGTTGACCGGATCGACCTGTGGCAGGACGAACGGTTCCAAACCAATGCCAGCAGAGTGGCCTACCGCCAGGTGCTGATACCCATGCTGCAGAAGCTGTTTCGCACCCGCATCACCGAAAGCTGGTACGAACTGCTGCTTGATGCCGGAATCCCGGTTGGCCCCATCAACGATATCCCCACGATTCTCAATGATCCCCAGGTAGCGGCCAGAGAAATGGTCCAGGAAATCAACCATCCCGCTGCCGGGCCGATCAAACTCCTTGGCCCAGTGGCTAAGATGTCCAAGACGCCAGCCAAAATCCGCCAGGCGCCGCCCATCCTGGGTGATGACACGGACTTGGTCCTGCGCGAACGATTGGGCTACTCAACAGAGCAGATCAACACCTTCCGGGAAGCAGGTGTGATTTAAGCAGCCGCTTGGCCGGACACCGGTTCAATTCGCGGCCTTGTCATCTTTAGGAGGAAAAAAGTGAATCCACGTTCTGTAGACGCAAATCGAAGCGCCGATTTGATCATCCGGCGTCTGCTGGCGGTCAAACCAGGCGAACAGGTGGCCCTCATCTGTGATCCCCACTCCGCTATGGAAATGGTCTATGCCCTGGCCGGGGTCATCGAAGTGGTTGGGGCCGAATATACCATCTTGATGCAGCCGACCCGCACCACCGAACGGAAAAACGAGCTCACCCCGATAATCGAAAAGGGGTTGGAAGGGGCCGATGTGATGATCGGCCTCACCGGCTCCTGCGGCGCCTCCACCTATTCCCACGTGGTCAAGCGGCTGTACGATGAGAAGCGGCTGCGCTCCAGCTCCATGGTGATGCGGACGCTGGAGAACTTCACCGAAGGGGGCGCCCGGGCGGATTACGACGCCCTTTATGCGGAGGGACAGCAGCTGGCGGCCGTTTGGAAGCAGGCGTCCCACATCCATCTGACTTCGGCAGCCGGTACCGACCTGCGGGCGCCCATCACGGGCGAAAAGGTGATTATTGAGTGCGGATTCGCTGTGGAGCCTGGCCTTGAAGCGGCCTTCTCCGACGGCGAAGTCTCGCAGATGCCCAGGGTTAATGCTTCCGAAGGAGTGTTGGTCGTCGACGGGCCCATCGCCCACATCGGCCAACCCGACAGCCCGATCACCATGCGGGTAGAAAAGGGCCGGGTAGTGAGCGTTTCTGGCGACTGCCGCCAGGCTGACGAACTGCGCCACATCATTGCCACCATCAAGGATGCCGCCAATATCGCTGAAATCGGCATCGGCCTTAATGATGCCTGCCGGCGCAACGGTGACTTCGAAGAAGAAAAGAAGGGGCGGGGCAACGTGCACGTTGCCATAGGTGACAACGTCTTCTACGGCGGCGACGTCCGCAGCCCGGTCCACATGGATATGGTGATCTACCGGCCCACGGTCCGTCTCGATGATCGGACCATTGTTGACGCCGGACAGGTAAGGTTCCGCT
>JAHEEY010000415.1 GCA_024640485.1 Chloroflexota bacterium
GTGACGTCATCCAAACGTTGTTCGGGCCGGACGGCGATATTGGAGTAGATGGGGTCCAATATTGATCCCAAACCCAGCAGCACCTCATAGGCGATGGTGCCGCCTGAGAACAACCCTCTCAAGTAGCCAGCCATCGGTTTGCGCGATTCAATCAGCTCCGCTACTTCTATGTTGGCCAGCTGAACCGCCTGCTCAGAGGCATCACACAAGTTGACCGCAAAATGGAGGTTTCCCAAATGACGGCTGGGGATTGGATGTCCAATCAGGTTGACAACCACCGGCTTGCTGAGATTCTGAGCAGCCGCCAACAAGCCCGCCACTACCGAAGCCGCCGGCGGTTTTGACACCAGCACAATCACCTTGGTGGCGGGATCGGCATCCAAAAGCGCCAGGCTCTGATGGGTGGTGATGGCAGCCACATCCGCCTTCAGATCGCGGCCGCCGGTGCCGATCGCCTGAGAGACGCCGCCGCCAAGATTGTGGATTTCGGTGGTTATCGCCTGCAGGCCAGTGCCCGAGGCACCCACCAGGCCGATGTTTCCCCTTCTCACTCGATTGGCAAATCCCAGGCCGATCCCGTTGATAATGGCGGTACCGCAGTCAGGACCCATGACCAGCAGCCCTTTCGACCGCGCCGTCTTCTTCAGCTCGACTTCGTCGGCTTTGGAGACATTATCGCTGTACAGAAATACATGCTTCCCAAGATCCAGAGCGTCGCGGGCCACGCCGGCAGCATACCGTCCCGGCACCGATATCAGCACCCAATTGGCCTGCGGCAAAGCAGTGGCGGCGGCGGCCAAGCTTTTCGGCTGAAAATCCTGGCTGCTGACCGAACGTCGCTTTCTCAACAGTTCGTCGACCTGTGAGATAGCCAGTTCCGCAGCATCAGCATCCTCCCCTTTCACCGCGATCAACATGTCATCTGCTTTAGCGGCGGCCACATCCGCATCCTGCTGATCTTCAATCAACAGCTGGCTGGCTACCAATATTTCCCGGTTGGCCTCAGTCGCCATTACTACGCCGGCATCAATCACACCCGGCATACCAGCCAGGGCACGCTGCAGCTGCATCAGCACTACCGAATCAAAATAGGCTCCGGCTCGTATTTCGTATCTTATTACGCTCATTATCACTCACTATTACTGATAGTTCTCAAGGAGAACAGGGTACTGTCACGCTTCAGCCAGCATCAGAGCTGCTGCCGGTAAAATCAGATTCACCCACTCGGCGTACATTTTGCCTGACGGGTGAAGGCCATCCTCGGCCAGAAGCGACGCATCCGACTCTGCCAGGCGCGAGCCTGGCGTCACATCAACGTAGCAGACAGACATCTGCTGGGCTTGCTCTAAATTAATCGAGTTAAAAGCATCAATTTCGGCAGAGATCTTGGACCGATCACGGTCGCCGGCAAACGGGGTAACACCCCAATCGGGAATGGACAATACCAGCACACGTTCAGGACGATCACCGGCATAAGCGACCGCCTGGGCCAGCAGCTCTGTAAATTCCGCCCGGTATTCATCCTGATCCAGGCCTCGATATTGATTGTTAACACCGATCAGCAGTGAAACCAGGTCGAATTCATCCTTGATATCCGCGCTGTTAACAGCATCCTGGAGTTCTGCTGTAGTCCACCCCGTCTGGGCCACCATGGTTAAATCGATCGCCGGGATCCCTGCAGCCATCAATCGCTGGGCTAACTGCACCGGCCATCGCTGTGCTTCTGCCACGCGCTCGCCGATGGTATAGGAATCGCCTAAAGCTAAGTAGCGCATTCACCCTCATCACCTAGCGGAATGATGGATCCCCGGCCGCTGCCATCGTGGGAAGCTTCTCTACCTACTGCTGCCGAATCAGCGGCTCAATATCGGCGGCCCAATAGAGAAGCACTTCATCGCCATACCAGCGTCCAACCAGCTGGAGCCCCAAGGGCAAGCCGGCGGCGTTAAATCCTGAGGGAACGGTTACCGACGGCAAGCCGCTGTGAGTCCAGGGCAGGTTCATGACCGGATCACCAGTGCTTTCCAATCCTTTGGGCGCTGGGCCAGGGGCCGCCGGTGAAATCCACACATCTATGCCATGCCGGTCCATCAGCTGAGAAAGCTCCTGACGCAGCTTGGTGCGCCCGGTCAGCGCGTCGCGCAGATCAGCGGCATCCACCAGTTTGCCCCGATTAATCAGCTCCGCGGTCTTGGGATGATAAAGCTCGCCATATTTGGCAAACCAATCCCGATGCACCTGGGCCGCTTCCGCCGCTACAATCAAATTATGACGGGCGTACACCTCGTCGAAATCTGCCATCGCCGGTACTGATTTGATTTCATATCCGGCTTCAACCAGCTTATCGCAGGTGTCTCGGAAATGCGCCAGCCCTTCTGACGAAGCCCGGGCCATGTACGGCCCTTCCGGGATGCCTAGCACTGGATTCCGAGAGCTGACCACCACCTGCCATTGGTAGCAGAGCAGTTCAGCGACCAACTCAGCATCCAACACACTTTGGACGAAAAATCCTACGTGATCTAGAGATTCAGATAAGGGGATGACCCCAGCCTTGGAACTGCGATCGTAACTGGGCTTGAACCCGACCACACCACAGAAAGCCGCCGGACGATTGACGGAGCCGATGGTCTGGGTGCCAAAGGCCATCAGACAGAGATTCTTAGCCACGGCAGCTGCCGAGCCGCTGCTGGAGCCGCCAGGCGTATGAGCCGGATTATACGGGTTTCGAGTGGGCCCCGGGCCAAAATAGGCGAACTCGGTGGTGACTGTCTTTCCCAATATGAGCGCGCCCGCCTGCCGCAAACGGGTGACACTCTCCGACTCCGGGCCCTGCAGCTCGTGGGGAGGCAGTTTGCTGCCGGCATACGTGGTCAGCCCATCCACATGAAAGATATCTTTGACCCCAATGGGAAGCCCAAACAGCGCCGGGCGTTCCGCGGGTTCCGGATACCGAACCAACAGCGCCTGGGCCTCACGACGAAGCCGCTCAAAACGTCCTTCTTCGGGAACAAATGCAAGCACCTCTGGTTCATCACGGGCGAATCGTTCCTCTAGTTGATCCAGATAGCTCAATAGCGGCAATGAACCTGACTGCAACCCGGTTACGGTCGCGGACAAAGAGACAGGCAGCTGCGATTGCGTCATATTTTTATCTCCACACCTTAAGCGTTTTGGGCAGCTAGCTTTACAGCTTCCACAATGTGCTGGTAGCCGGTACAGCGACAGAGATTCCCTGACAACGCCAACCGAATCTCGGCATCAGTGGGATTAGGATTGCTTTCCAGGAAGGGCAGCAAGGTCATCAAAATGCCAGGGGTGCAGAAACCGCACTGCAGCCCATGTTTTTCCCAAAACGCCTGCTGCAGCGGGTGCAGTGCATCCTGATCTTCTGCCAACGACTCCACTGTGAGAACTTCATGTCCGTTTGCCTGCACAGCGAAAAGAAGACAAGAACGTACCGGTTGGCCATCGAACAAGACAGTACAGGCCCCGCATACGCCGTGTTCACAACCAACATGGGTGCCGGTCAAGCCTAGTTCATGGCGAAGGAAATCGCTTAACAACAGCCGGGGCTCAACTGCCCGCTGGTACGCTTTCCCATTCACTGTGACAGAGATCGACTGATTATCTTTCATCCTTCCGCCTTCTCGAACGCCCGCTTCAGGGCTCGTTTTGTCAATACGCGCACCAAGTGGCGCTTGTACTCAGCCGTGGCATGGATATCATCGACTGGTTCAATTTCTTCCGATGCCGCGGCCTGAGCGACCGCTTCAAAAAGCGCGTCAGACGCTGCTTGCCCCGCCAACATACCGGCAGCTTTGGGCGCCGCCATAGGCACTTCACCGGCACTTAAGTAGACCAGCGTGGCGCCAGTGCATACGCCGCCCTGATCAACGGTAGCCAACGCTGCCACACCGGCCAGGGCATAATCACCATGACGTCGGGCGACCTCTTCGAAGGCCCATCCCGTCCGCGGCGCCAAAGCAGGCACGGAGATTTCCACCAGCATCTCTTCAGGGGCGCAATCGGTGGCAAATAAGCCTTGGAAAAACTGTTCGGCACCAATCCAGCGATCGCCGCCCGAACGCTGCAGGCGGAACTTTGCCTGCAGTGCGACCATGACTGCCGGCAGTTCCGAAGCAGGATCGGCGTGAGCTAAATTCCCGCCAATGGTGCCGCGATTTCTAATTTGCGGATGTGCGATATTGGGGACGCACTCGTGAAGAAGCGGCGCAAATTCAGCCACCAAGGTATT
>JAHEEY010000416.1 GCA_024640485.1 Chloroflexota bacterium
GCCGGTCCTCATATGCCGGCGGCCTGACCACTCGCCCGTGGACCATGCCGGGCAACTCCATGTCGTGAACGAAGCAGGGGTCCCCCGTGGATTTGTCGAGCAGATCCAGCCGCGTCGCCGGCTGGCCAACGATACGGTAATCCGCCGGGGATTTCAGCCGGCCGATACCGGTGATCGTTCGACCGAAACGCTTGCCTGCCATCATCGCCCAATAAGTCGTTTGCCGGCCCGTCGTCGGGTCAGTGATAGCACCGTCTTCCAGGGACAGGCTTTCCACCGGCGCATTGGCCTCCAGCTCTTCAAAGGCGAGCATCAACAGCAGCTGGCGAGCTTCGGCGGCGGCGACACGAATGGCATTGCCCGACATCTGTACCGACATGCTGCCGGCGGTGACCCCCTCATCGGGGGAGTTTTCGGTATCGGCGGTGGTGACTCGGATGCGAGACAAAGCGACGTCCAATTCTTCAGCCGCTATTTGAGCCAGGGCGGTCTTGATGCCCTGGCCCAACTCCACCTTTCCGGAGAAGATCGTGACTGTTTCTTCTGGGTTGATCCGGATCCACGCATCCAGGTCTGGCTGCCGTTGCAGAGACGGCGGCAGCGGCTCGGCACCGGCTGCCGGTTTACCTTCCGACTCCAAAGCTGGCGCCGCGACAACCTCGTAGATAGGAGCCCACTCAGGTCGGCCGATGCGCAGCTTGATCGCCCGGCGGACCCGTTCGTGGGCGCCGCAGCGGCAGATGTTGTCGGACAACGCTTCTTTGATGTCGCCGTCAGTGGGGTAGCGGACCCGATTGAGCAGGCCTTGGGCGGCGATAATCATGCCGGAAGCGCAGTAGCCGCACTGAATGGCCTGCTCCTGGATGAACGCCTCCTGCAGGGGATGGAGATGGCCAGCGGTACCCAGCCCTTCAATGGTGATGATTTTCGATCCGGCCGCCTGGCTGGCGGTTATCTTACAGGAGGGGACATCATTGCCGTCCACCAGAACCTTGCAGGCATTACACTGCTCTTTGCTGCAGCCCAGCTTTGGCCCTTTGAGGCCGAGGTCATTTCTCAACACATAAAGTAAAGGGGTTTCCGGATCTACTTCGACACGACGGGTCTCGCCGTTCACGTTCAGGGTGACTGTTTGGACCAAGATGCTACCTCACTTCTCCAAATAAACGCTGGACGCCGGATTCAGCCCCGGGCGCATTGGGCAGGGATGCGATCACACGGCCGACGGCATCCTCATTTCGAATCCATGAATTCGATGATCTCACGCCTCCTCCGGCTAGACAAGTTCCCGGTGTACGTGATAGTACGGGACAGCTGTGGCCAACGTGCCTTCTGGGCAGCGGCTGGCCCTTGATAATGGCTTGACCGACTTCCAGCTAGCGGTGAATTAAGGCCAAGCACTCGTGGTCAGCGTTCCCTAAATAGATGATATCGGTTATTGCGTTGTCTTGTAAAGCCCGGCAAGATAAACTTAGCATGACAAGATTCGTTGTAGTGAAGCTTGGTTTCCCCGAAAATGGTGACCCAAGAAGCGGCCTCCACGGCCAAAGCTATTTCCTTACTGATCCACAAGTTTTTCAAGAGAAGGTGATCTAGATGCAAAATCATGGCGCATACATCAGCAAATATGGGATTGAGAATCACGGCATTAGAAATGCCGGTACGGTATATTGGAACCAGACGACTCCGATGTTGTATGAGCAAGCGTTGCGGCGGCGCGAAGGCGTGATCGCCCATCTTGGCGCGCTGCTGGTCAGCACCGGCGACTACACCGGCCGTTCGCCAAAAGACAAGTATGTAGTTGTCGAGCCTACCAGCGAGAATGAAATCTGGTGGGGCAATATCAACCAGCGCGTTTCCCAGGAAGTGTTCGACAACCTGCTGCGCCGCATGCAGGCGTACATGCAGAATAAAGATTTGTATGTCTTTGATGGCTATGCCGGCGCTGACCCCAATTATCGGATGCCGATCCGGATCATCAATGAGTATGCTTGGCACAATCTGTTTGCGCGTAACATGTTCATCCGGGAGCTGGATGCCGAGAAATTGCAGAATCATGTACCTGGCTTCACGGTCATTGACATGCCCCGCTTCCACGCAGAGCCGGAATTTGACGGCACCAAGAGCCAGACCTTCATCATGGTTGACTTCGGACGGCGGATGGTGATTATCGGCGGCACCGAATACGCTGGTGAGATCAAGAAGAGCATCTTCACCGCTATGAACTATTACTTGCCGAAGCAGGGTGTGATGAGCATGCACTGCAGCACCAATTACGGCAAAGACAAGAGTGACGCCGCCCTCTTCTTTGGCCTCAGCGGCACCGGCAAGACCACATTGAGCAACGATGTGAACCGCACCTTGGTTGGCGATGATGAGCATGGTTGGAGCGACGACGGCGTCTTCAACTTCGAGGGGGGATGCTATGCCAAGGTGATTCGGCTTGATCCAGAAGGCGAACCTGAGATTTACCAGACAACGCGCCGCTTCGGCACCGTGCTGGAAAATGTTATCTTCAGCAGCGATAATCGGCGCGTTAATCTGGATGACGCCACCCTTACACAAAACACACGGGCGGTCTATCCCATCCAGCACATTGCCAGCGCTGACCAGGAAGGATTGAGCAGTCACCCAAAGAACGTCATGTTCCTGACCGCCGATGCCTTTGGGGTGCTGCCTCCAATCAGCAAGCTGACCAAGGCACAGGCGATGTATCATTTCCTCAGCGGTTATACCGCCAAAGTCGCAGGCACCGAGCGGGGCGTGACTGAACCCCGTCCCGAGTTTTCCACCTGTTTCGCCGCCCCGTTCATCCCCCTCAATCCAGGTGTCTACGCCAAGCTTCTTGGTGATAAGATTGACCAGCATGGTTCCCATGTCTGGCTGATCAACACCGGATGGACCGGCGGACCGGCTGGTGTAGGCAGCCGTATGAAGCTGGCTTATACCCGGCGAATGGTCACTGCCGCCTTGAATGGCGAGCTTGATGACATGGAGACCGCCCAAGAGCCATTCTTCGGCTTGTTTATTCCCAAGCATATCGAGGGCGTACCTGATGAGATACTCAACCCGCGCAACACTTGGGCCGACAGCGCGGCATATGATGAACAGGCAGCGAAACTGGCCGCCATGTTCGTGGAAAACTTCAGACAGTTCGAGTCGGGTGTTTCATCAGAGGTGTTAAAGGCAGGACCGGCCAAGTAGACTGGTGGGCTTCAGAATGCGATAGGTTGACAGGCGCGTGGTCATCGTTGGTTTTCATACCGGCAGTGAATTCTCGGTTGGAGCTAGTCAAATGGTGGCTAACGAATGGGCGATAATCGGCTCTGGCAACCTGACCAACCAACCCATTCGTAAGTCGCGATAACAGCGAAACTTCACGTTATAGATTCTAGCGAGCTCCCCATAATGGGGAGCTCTTTCATTTCCCCCACACGCCAGTTTACCCTAGCCTGGCTTGGCAAAAGCGCACAGTCGTTCCAAAGGGTACGAAGTGGATACCAATCGCTTATTTCGTTTCACAATATGAACAGATTCTGAAGATCGTTGACATGAACGGAAGCAATCTCTATGGTACGGTGTATATGAAATCGCTGGATGAACTCGATTACAGGATCATAACGCTCCTCAACCAGAATGGCCGGACAAGTAACGTCGAAATTGCCCGCCAGCTAGGTTCGGTCACCTCCCGCACTGTGGCAAACAGAGTCGAAAATCTTGTTGAGCAAGGTTTGATCGCCATTCGAGCTGTGGTCAATCCAGCAGCGTTTGGCTACAGCGTGCTCGCTGACGTGCTGATCGAAACAGATCCCGGACGCTTAAAAGAGGTTGGCCTCCAACTAGCCGACCTTGAGGAAGTCACCTACGCGGCATACGCCACCGGGGATAGGGACATCAGCATTCAGGTGGTTGCCAAAAGCAACCAGTCTCTTTTCGATTTCGTCGCTGAGACGCTAGGCAATCTGCCTGGCGTGCGGCGGACACAGACACACTTACTGCCGGCAAAGATTAAAGATATCGATACCTGGCTGCCGCCAACGGGAAGCTGAGGATCGCTGCAGCAGCGAAGCTTCACATCGAGCTAATGCGCACGATTTAAATCATCCTGTTTTCTACTGCTGGTCAATTCTTGATTTATCCCATATTAGATCTACCTAATTAGGATTTGAATGGGTCATATTTATTAGGTGACGGAGGAAGAAATGATGAAGCATGTCAAATTGATCGTGTTGAGTTTGCTGTTGA